>DATERL010000063.1:0-6917 GCA_035271585.1 Prolixibacteraceae bacterium | reverse complement strand
CAATCTATATTTGACAATTTTCCAATTCCCTATTGAAAATAATTGTACCCCGTGAAAAGACCATTAAAAGTTGAAAATAGGCATGAATTTAATATAGAAAGGCAGGTAATTATACAAAAAATAATCGAAAATGAATGAGTGATATAGAATATTTGATCCCTGCTCAAAAAAGTGTTTTAATAGTAAATTGACATCATATTTTACTTAATTTGGGTCAAATTTTAGAAATAGTTTTTTTCAACTTGTTTGATTCCTAAAAAAAAAATTAATTGATGACACATTATAAACTACTAAAAATAACCCTATTCAGTTTAGTTATTTCTTCTTTTCTATTTTTTTCGTGCCGGCAAAAAGTCACAAAAGAAGAAGGTGAAAAGCAGTTCAGGGCCTTTGATAATGAGCTTATAATCATGTCGAAACAATTAACGGAATCACATGCTTACAGATTACTGGTTCAATTGAACACCATTCAAAATCTTCCCCTGCCTTTTCAGTTTAGAACTTCATTCCCCGGAAAACCTTACCAGTATAATTTTGATACTTCGAAGGGGATTTATCTATATGACAAAGAGAAGAATGAGATGTACAAATCGGCATCCTCAGATTCAATCGTACTGTTTTTCCCTTATCAATCAGAAGTTGATTCGATGGCTAAAATGATTATTACCGCTTATGCCGATGAGCAAACTGTTTGGGATATTATGCTTCCTGTAAAAATGGTTGCAAAAATATTTTTAGGTGAACGTGTTGTTTTCAATCTGCATTGCCAGGGTGAAATAAAACATGAATTGCCAATTGATTACTTGCTGGAAATGGAGTTTTCGCGTTTTAAAATAACAAGTACATTAAATACCAAATTATCAAAAAAGAAGGGACGTGTTCAAACAAATGTTTCAATTCTAAAAGACAAATCAGAAGTTTTAAAATTGGAATCGAATGTGATTGCACGGATAAACGAAAATCAGCAGTTCGATTTTGGATTGTTTAATTTAAAAATAGAGGTTTTTCCTATTGTTGCTGATTTCCATATTAATAGACATAGAATTGATAAGTACAGCACCCATTTTGTTGATGATTTTAATAAAAACTCATCAATTTGGATTTATGGAAACAGGAATAAAACATTAATCGGGAAAGTAGAATTAAAAGATCGCCCCAATAATGATCGGATCAATCCGGCCATAATTTATAACGATGGTTCGATTGAATACCTTGATGATTTTCTTTTTTCGATTGCCCAAATTCTTAATGTGAAATATTAGGAAATCAGAATCTTGCCCTCGATGGGAAAAGATCAACCCCAATATCGAAATATTCACTTGCAATTAAATCGTTGGGATACACTAAATAACCTCCGTTAACATCGAGATCGATACCGGTAACATAATAGAACGACTGCCAAACCAGCAAGGAACAATACCAATGTGAATTGTCGGCCCAATTTTTCCGATTGCTGCCTTCAGGAGCAACATCATCAGGAAAGCTTTTCATTGCGTTCCAACACGACTTGTCGTTTTTCTGTTCGCGCGCAAATGCAATGATCGAATCAATTTGACTTGGCGAAAGATTCAATCGCAAACGAAAGCGGTTGCCCTCGATTTCGGGGCCAAAACTTGTGCAACTAAATGGCAGTTTCTCATTTTCAATATAAGCAGCAATTTCTCTAACCTGATAAGCCTGAGGCACATCGCGTGCCATCGATTCAATAATGGTTGCGTTTGCTAACAAGGTGTCAATATTTTCATGCGCATATCCTTTTACAACTAAAGCCGCATGTCCAAAGGTCCAGCCATTTGTCTTATCCGAAGAGCCGGGAAGGAAATTAAGGTTGGGTTTAACCAGAATATCTCCGGGTTTTAAGTCAGTAATCCCTTCCTCGCACCATTTTTGAGCTGCCGAAATCAAATTTGTGTTTGAAGTTGAATCCTTTTTTAAATCAGTTTTACAGCCAATTATGTTTAATATCAATGCTGTAAATAAAAAAAATCGAAAGTTGAAAGAATATAAATTCATATTAAGAAACATTAAGTCTGCAATCCAAATATAGTTACGAATTCAAAATTATAGTGCCACTCCTCCCGAAAAATATGGTTATTTTAGTTTTATTTGTTTTTAAGGTAAGCGAAAACTATTATATTTAAGCCAAATCTAAACTTTTATTATTTATAACTATTAACTGTTTATTATGAAAAACATCAAATTGCTATTTCTATTTTCAGCATTCATGTTGCTGTTATCTTGTTCAAAATCAGAACTAACACCTGTTGGAAAATATGGCCAGCTTAAAGTTGAAGGAACGAAAGTTGTGGGTGCGAATGGTGAAATTGTGCAGCTAAGCGGCATGTCGTTATTTTGGAGTCAGTGGATTGGTAAATATTATAACTACGACTGCATTAAGTGGTTACGCGACGATTGGAAGTGCTCCGTTGTTAGAGCCGCATTGGCGGTTGAACCCGATGGATACATTGCAAACCCCGAACGCGAAATGCAAAAAATAACCACAGTTATCGATGCGGCCATCGATCTGGGTATTTATGTTATTGTCGATTTTCACTCTCATCGTGCCGAAAAGAACATTGATGTGGCCAAACAATTTTTTGGAGAAATTGCTAAGCGCTATGGCAAATATCCCAACATTATTTACGAAATATATAACGAACCCCTGCAAGTTTCGTGGAGCGAAGTATTAAAACCTTATTCCGAAGAGATCATTTCAGTCATTCGCCAATACGATAGCAACAATATTGTTGTATGTGGAACGCCCAACTGGTCGCAGTTTGTTGATGAGGCTGCACTTGATCCATTAGATGCTGAAAACGTTGCTTATTGTCTTCATTTTTATGCCGGCACTCATGGTCAGGAATTTCGCGATCGTGGCAATTTCGCCATCGAAAAAGGCTTGTGTTTGTTTGTTACCGAATACGGAACCACCGAGGCCAATGGCGATGGCGATGTGTATGAAAATGAAACCCGTTTGTGGTACGATTGGATGAATAAACACAGCATTAGCCATTGTAACTGGTCGGTAGCTGATAAAAACGAAGCGTCGGCTGCTTTGGTCGAAAATGCCGATTCGTTAGGTGGATGGACCGAAGAGCAAATCAAGCCTTCGGCTAAATTTGTGCGTGCCGAATTGTTGGAAAATTATCGGACTATGTTTGGTGAAAAGTAAAATAAGTAATTTATAATCGACTATTTATTATTGATGATAAGTGTTAAAAATTTGTGTGTTGTATTTAATTTTTAATCCCAAAGACGAACAAAAAACCGTATTGTTCAAAGTGAAGCCAGCAAACGATTTTCGTTTCTATAACGCTCGGTATCGCCGTTACATGGTTGAATCCAGTGCATTTCAACTTGAAATTGGTGCAGCTAGCAACGATATCAGGTTAAAGCGCAAGGTTAATATCGAATAGTTTTTCGTGCTTTAATGATTAAACCGAAAAGCCTCTTGTACAGTTTTATGTATGGCAGGCTTTTTTGTTGAACATTTAATCCAAAGTCAAAATTATAGAAAGTTAATTGAATTTAACTACTTTAATATCGAAATTCAACTTGGCAAAAGGTGGAGCTTTATTGTCTTCGCTTTCTTGTTTTATTGGATTTTATAAAGGGAATAGAACATTTAAAAATACATTGGATGAAGCACGAAACTAAAAATGTTTTTATTGCCGGGGGAACTGGCTTTTTGGGGTATTATTCTGCATTGCTCTTTTTGGAAAAGGGTTGTAAAGTATCAACTATTGCCCTGCCCAACGAGATCGATTTGGGCGATTGGTTTCCCAAACAGATTGACCTTCGTTGTGCCGATCTTTTTTCATTGAAGGAAGATGAAATCTATTCGATGCTGAAAGACAAGGGCTACGATACCTTTGTTTATGCACTTGGCCCCGACGACCGCGTTACACCCAAAGCTCCTGCGTACAATTTTTTTCATTTAAGATTGGTGGAGCATTGCCTCAAAATATTTAGTGCTGCCAAAAGAGCTGGGATAAAACGTTGTGTTGTGCTGAATTCCTATTTTGCCTATTTCGACCGCCTTCAAAATGGCGCTTTATCGAATAGGCATCCCTATATCCGTTGCCGAAATGAGCAGGCAGAGGCCATAATTAACTTGGGCGAAAAGGGCGTTTTTGATGTGATGTTTCTTGAATTACCTTACATTTTCGGCGCAATGCCCGCCAGAATGCCCATCTGGAAAACAGTTTTTATCGATCGTTTTGCTAAACTGCCTGCATTTTATTTTCCCGACGGGGGAACAGCAGCAGTGCATGTTACCGGTGTTGCCGAAGCTGTTGTGGCGGCAGCTTTCAATGGCCAACATGGAGAAAAATACACCGTTGGTTCCATGAATATGAAATACTGCGACATGATTGGTTTTATGCTGGCTTCGGCAGGTATAAAAAAGAAATTTGTGAAAATTCCTCAAGTGGCATCCTTCCTTTTTGGAAATGTGATGTATGTATTGGAACGCTTAAAGGGACTGCAAGGTGGATTGGATCTTCGGTTTGTTATGACACAAATTCTTTCAAAAGATTTCTATTTTGATCCAAAAGAAACTCACATAAAATTGGGATACCACGAATTGGGCTTTACGGGAGGTGAAAATTGTTGGAAAGGTATTCAGGAAGCGATGAGAAAATGTTTCCCCGATTCGTACACCCAGCTCCCATTACCCGAAATTAAAGCGGATTAAAAACTTCAACTTTTATAAAAGTTAAATGTAAAAGACTAATCGAAATCAACCAGTCTAATATCGAAAAACAACACAGCAAATGGCGGAATTTTATGGCCTGTACCTTTTTTGCCCCAAGCCAAATCCGAAGGAACCCAGAATTTGTAACGGCTTCCTTTCGACATCAATTGTAAGCCTTCTTGTAAACCTTCAATTAACTCGTTTAGTTTAACCTCATCGGGTTTGTTGAGCCGGTAAGTATCTTCCAGTAAATTGCCGTTAAGCAACAATGCCCGTTGATGAATAAGCACTGTGCTCAACTCGGTGGGCTTAGTTCCATCTAAATCATCAACAATAAGATATTGTAGTCCGCTTTCGGTTTCAACTACATTTTCTTTTAGTCCATTTTTTAGTAGGAAGTCTTCACCCGTTTTTCGATTATTTCCGGCTGAACCAATGTTCTTGTTTTTTGTTTCTCTTTTCGACAAATCGTTTCGGTTTTGATTATATAGTACAAAACTATAAATTTGTTCCAAATTGCAAGATAATGCTAACTGAATCAAATCAACTTCGACAGAAAATTAGCCAACAAGAGGGTTGGATTTCGATAATCGTAAATCTTTTATTATTTGCGCTTAAATATTGGGCTGGAATTGTTAGTGGTTCCTTAGCATTGATAGCCGATGCCTGGCACACCCTGTCCGATTCAATCAGTTCGATTTTTGTGGTGGTGAGTGCAAAAATTTCGTTCAAAAAACCCGATAGTGAACACCCTTTTGGACACGGGCGTTTTGAGCTGGTTACTTCCATATTTATTGGAGTTTTATTGATATTAATTGGATTAAATTTCATCAAAGAAGGCTATGAAAAGCTGATTGATAGGGGAGAAGCTCATTATGGTTGGATTGCTGTTGTTGTAACTGTGCTTTCTATATTGGTAAAAGAGGCTTTGGCACAGTTTGCCATGTGGGGGTATCGAAAAACTGGCTCTGCAACGCTTAAAGCTGATGGCTGGCACCACCGGAGCGACGCCATTTCGTCGATTATTATTTTAGTGGGGATAGTTATAGGGCGGTTTTTATGGTGGATTGATGCGGTTTTAAGTGTAATCGTTGCAGCTTTCATAATTTATACCGCCTATAAAATTATAAAAAGTAGCATCAGTACTATTTTAGGCGAAAAGGTCGATGCCGATTTAATAAGGCAGGTTGATGTTTTAGCTCGCGAGGTGGCTGGGCGTGAGGTGTTTTTGCACCATGTACATTTACACGATTATGTAACCCAAAAAGAAATGACTTTTCATATTCGCCTTCCACGCGAATGCACCATTGAAAAAGCACATCAAATAACATCATTAATGGAAAACCGAATAAGGGAAGAGTTGCAAATTGAAGCAACAATACATGTCGATCCGACTGAGGTAAGCAAGCATCAATCTCTTGATTAATAGGTTAGTTCACTATCCATGTGCGGTGTTTAGTAGCTTGTTTTTCATAGTTGACGATTTGTTATTGGAGTTAAAATGCTTTTTTTTTGCGTTCAAAAGGAATATAATTTATTACTTTGCCCTTCTTACGATAATAAAATATGACTAAAAAAGATAATGCAAAAATTGATCATCGAAATCACGACGATCATTTGGCAACCCTCGATATGCTGAAGGTTTTTTATAACCGACCAGCTCAGTTAAGCGACGAAAATGGAAATCCAACCGATGCGCCCCACGATGGCTCAATGGCGCTTTTGGCATTGGGGCATATTGGCCTCATTGAGTGGCGCAAAAGCAGAGATAAATTTTTGAAAGAAAAAACAAGTAAAGCCAGTCAAATCGAAAATGATACCACAGGGCTTCCTAATAATAACCTTTAATAAGATAACCAAAAATTATGCAACGATTAGCTAAAAAGGTTCTCCTGGTTGGGTGGGATGGTGCTGACTGGAAAATGATTAACCGATTGATTGATGAAGGCAAAATGCCGGCCATGCAATCATTGGTCGAAAATGGTACAATGGGCAATTTGGCAACGCTCGATCCTCCTTTTTCACCCATGCTTTGGACCAGCATTGCTACTGGCGTAAGACCCGATAAACACGGTATTTTGGGTTTCTCGGAACCCGACCCGGGCAAGCATGGTATTCGTCCTGTTTCCTCATCGTCGCGCAAAGTGAAAGCAATTTGGAATATTCTTACCCAAAAGGGAATGAAAAGCCACATTGTGGGCTGGTGGCCTTCGCATCCTGC
>DATERL010000062.1:0-3671 GCA_035271585.1 Prolixibacteraceae bacterium | reverse complement strand
CCCGCATCACCACAGGCATTTTGAGCACATTACCACTCATGGCCTGCCATTTAGGTAACTGATTGAACACCTCGTCGCCACAGCGACCAAGGAAGTCGCAGTACATAATTTCGGGAATTACGCGGCCGCCACACATGGCATATCCAATGGCAGTACCAACAATTGCAGCTTCAGAAATGGGTGAATTAAACAAGCGGTTGTAAGGCAATGCCTCGGTTAATCCACGATAAACGGCAAAAGCACCGCCCCAATCTCGGTTTTCTTCACCATAAGCCACCAAGCTCGAATCTTTATAAAAGCGATCGACAACGGCTTCGAAAATGCCATCGCGCAACTGGTACTGTTTCATTTTTGAAAAAGGCTTACCATCTTGATCGGTAGCAAAACGTTCTTTTTTAGCAATTTGCTGCACACGTGGATTCTCAGCCATCGGATGATTGACTTCGGGAACAGCATTTCCAAACGACTCAATCGATTCATTTGAGAACATCATTTCGCCAATGAGGTTGGGCATTTTCTTCATGTCCATGCGCGGAGATATCTCGTCGTTAATCGAAAGCTTCATCATATCGACCATTAAAATTTTCACATCGTCCCAAACAGCTTTCAGTTCGGATTCAGTTGAAACACCCGCCTCAAGCAACTGGTTTTTGTAGCTGATGATGCAATCCTGTTCCTGCCATGCTTCGACCTCTTCTTTCGAACGATAGGAGGAAGCGTCGGATGGCGAATGACCTGAAAAACGGTAGGTTAGGACTTCGAGTAATACGGGACCGCGTTTTTCGTCAATAATCTGACGTTTACGTTTGTAGGCATCAATAACAGCCAGCGGATTGTATCCATCCACCCGTTCGGCATGCATTTGGTCGGGATTTACACCAGCACCTATGCGCGCTGCAATACCATAACCCATAGTTTCGCCACAGGTTTGTCCGCCCATTCCGTACTGATTATTCATGATGTTGATAATTACCGGCAAACCCCCTTTCATCTCACCTTCCCACAGTTCATTAAACTGATCCATGGCTGCAAAGGTTATTCCTTCCCAAACAGGGCCGCAAGCCATTGATGCATCGCCAATATTGGCGACTACCAAACCTGGTTTGCGATTCACTTTTTTATAAAGAGCAGCACCTACGGCAATATCGCCACTACCGCCCACAATGGCATTATTGGGATATACTCCAAAAGGAGTGAAAAATGCGTGCATACTACCACCCAAGCCTTTATTGAAACCGGTTTCGCGCGCAAATATCTCGGCTAAAGTGCCATAAATAAGAAAACGACGCGCCAAGTCTTTAACGCTTCCATTAAAGTTTTTTTTCACCACTCTCAGCACTGTTCCATCAAAAAAGGTATCCATAATTTGTGACAATTCGGCATCGTTCAACTTGGCTATGGCGCTTAGACCTTTGGCTAAAATTTCGCCATGACTGCGATGCGAACCGAAGATAAAATCATCGACAGTTAGGGTGAAAGCCATGCCCACCGCTGCCGATTCCTGACCGATTGACAAGTGCGCCGGGCCAGGATGATCATACGCAATACCGCTGTATTCGCCGGTAGTTTTGATGAGATTAAGCATGGTTTCGAACTCACGGATTACTACCATGTCGTGGTAAATACGTTTCAACTCTTGGTCGGAAAAGTTAGCACGCTCCTGCTTTACTGTTTTTTGATATTGGTTTACAGGAATAGGTTGAAAAGTTAGTTCACTTGCTTTTCGAACCTCGGACGGATTTATAAACTGAATTTTAGGCATATCTTATTGAATTATTAAGCACCCCTAAATCCCCTTAAGGGGACTTTTTACGGTATCGGGGTTTATTATTTTATTTCTTTTAATCTAAGTTCTATTTCTCTATCAATAATTTGAATTGCTTCATCAATTCTAAATAACACCTGTTCATTTGTAAATCGAATGACTTCTAATCCAAGTTCATTTAATTCTGAATCGCGATTACTATCATATTCGTACTGAGATGGAATTTGGTGATAACCACCGTCAACCTCTATAACGAGTTTAACTCTATGACAGTAAAAATCAGCAATAAAATACAAAATAGGATGCTGACGTTTAAACCTTACGCCTTGAATATTCTTGTTTGATAGTTGTTTCCAAAGAAAATCTTCTGCTTCGGTTGGCTTACTTGTCAGTTGTTTGGCATATTCAAAAAATATTTGTGAAGCACCATAAAACATATTAACCCCTAAATCCCCTCCCACCTTCTGTGGGATAAACGCCAGGGACTTTTTAGAGTCTGCGGTATTGTTGTTTTCGTTCATTTATTGTGCTTATAAAATTTCTTTAAAAATGTACAATTATACAAATCGGGAAGTTCCCAAACCCCCCTTTAGGGGGTCGGGGGGTATGACATTATTGTTTCTTTAAATATCTCACTTACTGTTGGATGCGGAAAAACCACTTCCTCAAGCTCTTTCAATGTCAATTCGGCTTCGATAGCCATACATGCGCCATAAATTATTTCGCTTGAAGGGTTACCAAGCATGTGAACACCCAGCACCTCGCCGTATTTTGCACCAACCAGCACTTTACACAAGCCGCTTCCGCCTTCATTCTCAGCCACAAAGCGCCCGGCGTAAGCCATGGGCAGGGTTGCAATCCGGTAATCAATTTTATTGGCTTTTGCAGTTTCTTCGCTTAAGCCCACGCCCGAAATTTCGGGGTTAGTGTAAACCACAGCGGGAATGGCATTATAGCGCATACGGTCGGGGCGGCCAGTAAGGTTGTTTACCACCACTTCGCCCTCACGACTGGCCGTGTGTGCCAACAACGAAAAACCGGTCACATCGCCTGCTGCATATACATTAGGAATGTTGGTACGCATTTTTTCGTCGGTTTTAATACCTCCTTTAAAGAGCTCAACACCTAAGTTTTCCAAACCAAATCCTTTGGTTACTGGACGACGGCCAACACTTAGTAGAATTTTTTCGCCTGAAACCAATTGCTTAGCGCCGTCTTTTTCGAACACCACTTCGTTTCCTTTGATCTCAATTACTTTTGATAAAAGATTAAAATCGACACCTTTTTTAGCGTACATATCGCGTAACATGGTACTCATTTCGATATCCATTCCAGTTAGTATCTCGGGCAGCATTTCAATCACGGTTACTTTAGTTCCCAATGAATTGAAAAAGCTGGCAAACTCCATCCCAATAACACCACCACCAATTATCACAAGTGATTCGGGTTTTTCTTTCAATAAAAGAATTTCGCGGTTGGTGAGAATTATGCCCTTACTTATGTCTAAACCGGGGATGGGTGGTACAAAAGACTCGGAGCCGGTACAGATAAGCAAGTTTTTGGCCGTGAATAATTGGCCGGCAGAAGCGATTTTCACTCCTTCGGAAGTACGGCTTTGTATAAAGGCATCGCCTTTTACCACTTCAATATGCTGCGCTTTCATTTTTGAAGCCACACCGCTTACCAGTTTTCTCACCACCTTATTTTTTCGTGCCATCATTTTGGCAAAGTCGAAAGCCACTCCGGTTGCTGTAATTCCATATTTTTCGCCACCTAGTGCATTATCATACAATTTAGCAGCGTACAACAATGTTTTTGTTGGGATACAACCTTCGTTTAAGCAAACGCCGCCCAGTTCATTTTTCTCGAAAAGGATTACTTTTAAACCTTTTACCCCAGCACGTTC
>DATERL010000061.1:0-13506 GCA_035271585.1 Prolixibacteraceae bacterium | reverse complement strand
TGCTTTTTGGCGATTATAACCCATCGGGCAAATTGCCAATTACCTTTTACAAAAGCTCCGATCAGTTAAATGATTTTGAAGATTACTCAATGCAAGGCCGCACTTACCGCTATATGAACGATGCACTCTTTCCCTTTGGTTTTGGGCTAAGTTATACCACATTTAAGATTGGTGAAGCAAAAATCAATGCAACCAAAATAAAGAATAACGAATCAGTAATGCTTACCATTCCAGTAAGCAATGCCGGTAAGCGCGATGGCACTGAAATAGTTCAGGTTTATGTACGTAAAGTGAACGATATTGAAGGGCCGCTTAAAACACTTAAAGGTTTTAAACGTGTTGAAGTAGAAAAAGGTAAAACACAGCAAATTACCATTGATCTTCCTCCTTCTTCTTTTGAATTCTACGATTGGAGTCAGCGTGAAATGGCCGTTACTACTGGCGAATATGAAGTGTTTTATGGGAACAGCTCTGATTCAAAAGATTTAAAGCTTATAAAAATAACGATACAATAGAAATTTTTACCATGAATTGTAAATTGCCTAAAATACTTGTTTTATTGTTATGTGTCTTTGGAATAATGGCTTTTATGCCACAAAGCAAAATCGCAACTAAACCAATTTATCTTAATACTTCTTACTCATTTGAGGAGCGTGCAGCCGATCTTGTTTCAAGGTTTACTTTGGAAGAGAAACAAAGTTTGTTGGGTAATAATATGGCCCCGGTTCCACGTTTAGGCGTAAAAGCTTACAATACATGGAGCGAAGCTTTACATGGTGTACTTGGTTTCGCAAATGCCGATGCTGGAATCCAAGGACCAACATCGTTCCCTAATAGTGTAGCTTTAGGTGCAGCATGGGATCCTGATCTCATTCGGCGTGAAGCCAAAGCGATATCGGATGAAGCAAGGGCTATTAATGCAACAGGAACAAAAGGGCTTACCTATTGGTCGCCCGTAGTTGAGCCTATTCGTGACCCACGCTGGGGAAGAACAGGTGAATCATACGGTGAAGATCCTTATTTGGTTTCGCAAATTGCTGGCAGCTTTGTACAAGGATTGCTTGGCGACGACTCAAAATACCTTAAAACTGTCCCAAGTGCCAAACACTATTTAGCCAACAACAGTGAATTCGATCGTCATGTGAGCAGTTCAAATATGGATAGTCGCGATTTGCGCGAGTTTTACCTTGCTCCATATAAAAAGCTAATCGAAGAAGATAAACTACCATCTATCATGTCGTCGTATAATGCGGTAAATAATGTACCTGCATCTGCAAGCTTGTTTTACCTCGACACCATAGCCCGTAGAACTTATGGCATGAAAGGTTATATTACCGGTGATTGTTCGGCTGTTGAAGATATTTATACCGGACATTTTTACGTTGAAACAGCCGAAGAGGCTACAGCCAAAGCCTTAAAAGCGGGATTGGATTCAGATTGCGGTAATGTATATCAGCGAAGTACCATTGATGCTTATAACCAAGGATTAATTACCATGGCTGATATTGATAAAGCATTGTTGAATACTTTTACCATACGAATGAGAACTGGTGAGTTCGACCCACCCGCAAAAGTACCGTATGCACAATTTCAACCCAATACAGTAAATTCTCCAGCTAATAAAGCTTTGGCAATTGAAATTGCTACCAAAACTCCTGTTCTTTTAAAGAACAATAAAATAGCTAAAAACAACCGACAAGCACTGCCGCTTTTTCCGGGCGATTTAAAGAAAATTGCTTTAATAGGCCCTCAGTCCGATGGAGTTGAATTGGGACCATATTCTGGAAGGCCCGAACAGGATAATATGATTTCACCTGTTGTTGGTATCAAAAGATACATGGCCGAGAATGGTTATGCTACCGAAATTGTGCACAGTTCAGGTGGAAATACATTAAGCAAAAGTAATTTGTTGTATATAGTCAGTTTCGAATTGCAAAAATCCGACGGTACTTTTAGAAAATACGATGCCACCAAATACAATGCCGCTTCAGATGGCATAACAGTTGGCTCAGGAATGGGATCAACAGAGCAAGTCAGAACCATTGATGACGGTTCATGGACTGCTTACGAAAACATCGATCTTGCCAATGTTGATAGCATGGGCATTGTTGTGAATATTCCTACCGAAGGCGGAATAATTGAAGTGCGTGTAGGTTCAACCGATGGAAACCTCGTAGCTACTTTAAATGCTACAGTTGCTGCCGGACATCGTTCAGGTGGTGTTTATGGTGGTGGTAGCCTGATGAAGATTAAGGTGAACAAGTTAGGTGTTACTGAGCCTCAAACGTTGTATTTTTGTTATCATGCTCCTGACGACGCCCCCATTGATAATGAAACCATTGAATTAGCTAAAAGTGCTGATGTTGTGGTTGTATTCGTTGGAACTGATGAAAAAACTGCAACCGAAGAAGCCGATCGTCTGACCTTGTTATTGCCCGGAAATCAGGTTGATTTAATAAAGGCGGTTGCTGCAGTAAATCCTTATACCATTGTTGTTATGCAAACTTTGGGTTGTGTTGAAGTGGAGGAATTCAAGCACCTACAAAATGTTCCGGGTATTATTTGGGTCGGTTATAACGGTCAAGCTCAGGGTGTTGCTATTGCAAGTGTTTTGTTTGGGGATGTTACTCCGGGTGGAAAATTAAACGGTACGTGGTACAAATCAGTGAACGATCTTCCTCCAATAACCGATTATACCTTGAGGGGTGGATTAAATAAAAACGGAAGAACTTTTTGGTACTTCGACAAAGAAGTTTCATACGAATTTGGTTACGGATTATCGTACACCACTTTTGAGTACAGCAATTTTAAAATTAGCAAAAGCATTATCACACCACACGATAAAGTGACCATTAGTGTTGATGTGGCAAATACTGGAAACTACCATGGCGACGAAGTGGTGCAAGTGTATATGACTACGCCCGAAAGCCCTTTGGAACTTGAGCGTCCAATAAAACGTCTGAAAGGTTTTAAGCGGGTATCCATTCCGCTTGGACAAACCAAAACTGTTGATATCGATATTGATTGTGCCGATTTATGGTTCTGGGATATGAAAGAAGATAAAATGACTTTCGATAAAGGAAAATATATTTTTGAAATAGGAACTTCATCAAAAGACATAAAAGGAACCACTTCAGCAACTATGACTGGTGAGTTTATTGCTGAAATTAAAACGGTTGTGGCTAATTGTGAAACGGTAGTTTTACGAAAAGGATTGAGTGCTCAAACAAGCATTACCGCAGCAATGACCGATGATAGTTTTTATGATATCAGCAAAGCAACAATCAAATACAGTAGCAATAATCCCAAAGTTGCCATTGTTGATCAAAACGGAAAAATTACCGCAATAGGTACAGGTGTAGCAAGCATTATTGCTCATGTTACGATTAATGGAAAAACAAAATCAGATACTTTTCCAATTAAAGTTATGCCAAATCTGAATGCTGTTTCAATAACTGTAAACAATAAACTGGTAAAGGGATTTAATTCGGGAGTGGTGCAATACAGCTACTTAATGAATAATAAGTCTGATAAGGCACCTACAATTAACGCTATTGCAGTAGATCCAACTATTGATGTTGAAATTATTCAGGCTGAAGGCATACCCGGTACAGCAACTATTTCATTGATAGATTTTATCACAACCGATAAAAAAGAATATGCTGTAAACTTTGGAGTAAAATCAGTTAGCGATGAGTTTAATAGCAAGTCAATAGCAAATCAATGGAATTGGATAAGAGAAAAAACAGAAAATTGGAGTCTTTCTAAGCAACCCGGTTCACTGGTTATTTCAAGCTCTGAAGGTGATATTACTGGTGAAAATACTAACGCTACGAATATAATTCTTCAAAGTGCCAATACCGATTGGACCATTGAAACAAAGCTCGTTTGTTCAAGAAAACCATCGGGATTTTCACAAAATGCAGGCATTATTGCTTATCAGGACGATGATAATTTTGTAAAGCTGACGTATCGTGCCAGTTTTGGAAGAAGAAATACCGGAGAAAATTCAGGAGCTGTTGAGCTTTTTATCGAAAACGGCGGAGACCAAAAATCATCTGTACAGCTTAGCATGGACGGTATTATCAAGACAGACAATACCCTGTTTTTGAAACTGGTAAAAACTGGCGATGTTTATATGGCTTACAGTTCATCGGATGGAAAAAAGTTTGATGAAGTTGGTAAAGCAAATGTTGTACTGAAAAATATTAGTGCTGGTTTAATAGTGTGTGATGGCGTAACGCCTCCTCAAATGGCACGCTACAGAAGGTTTATGCAACAAGAAAGTCAGCCCGATACTCCTTTTGAGGTCGCATTTGATTATTTTAAAATAATCAACAAGGGTTTGAAATAAATTAAGTTATTACTGAGTATTAATGAAACAAGGAAATCCAAAATCGATTTTAATTATAGCTAGTCTTTTACTTATTCATAGCTTCGGTTTTGGATTTTCTCTTTTTCAAAATGAAAACACACCAGTTGCAGCAGCTTCATATACCGACATTGAGCCTTATGCCGACGGATTTATTGCTGTCACCAACAACGGGCGTATCGATTGGATATCAGACAAGGGAAAAGTAACCCAAACCAAAAAATTTGAAGGAGAAATATTTTCAAGCTTACTGGTTAATACACACCAAGTGATTGTTTTGGGGCTTCATGGCCAAATATTTTTCTTCGAAAACGATTCATCCTTTTATAAAATCGAAAGTCAGTCAAACAATTCCATCAAATGTCTCACTCTTTTCAAAAATAAAATTATTGCCGGATGTGAAAATGGTGAAATAGCTATTGGAGAAAATCCCAATTCATTTAAGTACTTAAAACTTGAAGTGAAAGGCAACATTGTTTCTTTATCTACTCGAACAAAAGATTGTTATGGTGTTACCGATCAAGGCGAAATTATTCATACCACAGATGGTCTCAATTGGACAATCTTTGATTTTAACTCGGTTTATAAAGGTTTTTATAAGGCTTGTAACTTTGTTAAAATTGAAACTTCATCAAAACAAATTGCAGTAATTGGTATAAATGAGGATAACTCGCCCCAGTTATTGTTCTCTTCAAAAGGAAATGTTTGGACGGAGCGTACCCTCAATTATACCGATGAAAATGGCGCTCATAATTCATTAAGTGATATTCCTACTGATATCTATTACGACACAGCTAATGATCAATTTATCTTAACACTTACAAACGGTAGATTGATGACTCTTCCTTCTTGTTCCCATTGCCAAAAAATTTATAAAATATCGAATGAAAATTTTATTGCAATTGCAGGAAATGGAAGCATGATAATGATTGTTGGAACCAATAATTATATCAAAATAGTAAATGCCGATGCTTTATGAATAATTTCATTTTAAACCATTTGCAATTTAAACCATCTAAATATAATTATCTATAAAAAGGTACCTAATGAAAAACCTTAATCACCTATTTTATTGCATTGCAATATCATGCTTATTAGCAGGGAATCTAACAGCACAAGTACCTGCTGCTGTAATAAAAATTGATTTCGATAGGCAAATTGATCAGGTCGACCCAAACATTTACGGTGCTTTTATTGAACCAATACGAACTGTGGTTTATGGAAGCATTTACGATACCGAATCTCCTTTTGCCGATGAGAATGGTTTACGCAAAGACTTTATTGAGCTTGCGAAGGAATTAAATATTCGAAATGTTAGATGGCCTGGTGGTAACTTTGTTTCGGGTTACAATTGGGAAGATGGCATTGGCCCCAAAGCGCTAAGGCCTGCAAAAAGAGATTTAGCGTGGAATCAAATTGAATCCAACCAAATGGGTACCGATGAATATGCTTTGCTATGCAAACTGATTGGTGCCGATAACTTTTTATGTGTGAATGGTGGAACTGGAACCCTTGATGAAGCCCGTAACTGGGTTGAATATTGCAATGGCGAAAAAGGTACTTACTACGCCGATCTCCGAATTAAATATGGAAACGAAAAACCGTTCAATGTAAAGTATGTTGGGCTTGGTAACGAGGTTGATGGTCCATGGCAAATGGGGCAAAAAAGTGCCGAAGATTATTGTAAGTGGGCTTTAGAAGCAGGGAAATTAATCAGTTTATTAGACAAAGATATAAAGTTAGTGGCTTCAGGTGCTTCACTTTATGAGCCAAATAACGACTGGGTAAAATGGAACGACTATGTGTTGGATGAAATGGTAGGTAAAATTGATTACTTATCGGTACACCGTTATGCTACAGAAGCTTTGCCCGGTGGACGAAGCAACAAGGTGTTTTCCGATCAAATGTCCTTAGGCCTCGATATTGATGAGAAAATTGAAACAACACAAGCGCTCATTAAAAAGGCAATGGTCAAATCAGGTTCCCAACGTCCTGTTTATATATCTTTCGATGAATATTCTCCGGGTTTTGGAGGCCTTCTGAGTTCATTAATGCTGGCACAGCATATGAATTCATTCATTCGACATGCCGATGTGGTAAAAATAGCAAACATCACCATGCTAACCAATTTAGTAGGGAACTCTCCCGAAGGTGATTTTAAAAACTCATTATTTCACACTTTTTTTCTTTATTCAAAAAATGCGCTTGGAACAGCTTTAGACGTAAAAACCATTTGCGATAAGTACGATAATGAAATTTTCAAAAACATTCCTTACCTCGATGTAACGGCGGTGTTAAATGAAGTTGTTCAAAAAGTGATTATTAATGTTGTAAACCGTAATGAAACGGAATCTATTACCACCAATATTGAACTGCAAAGTGGAAAATACTCAGGTAAAGCAACAATTAATTTAATTAATGCCGAAAAAATTGATGCCATAAACACCAAAACAGAACAAGCCATTAAAATTCAAACAAATCAAGTGAGTTTTAAAGATAATAGGCTTACACATACTTTTCCTGCACACTCATTTACACAAATTGAAATACCTTTAAGTGAATTTTTAAATTGAACTACTATGAACAATAAATTGCCTAAAACATTTTTTTTATTGCTATGTGCTCTTGGTATAATGGCTTTTATGCCACAAAGCAAAATCGCAACAAAACCCATTTATCTCAATACTTCTTATTCTTTTAAAGAAAGAGCTGTTGACTTAGTTTCAAGAATGACCCCTGAAGAAAAGCAAAGTCAGTTGGGAAATACAATGCCTCCAATTCCACGCTTAGGTGTGAACCATTACGATTTTTGGGGAGAGGCCCTGCACGGCGTGATGGGCCGAAATAATAACAGTGGAATGACAGCTACTTCGTTTCCAAATAGCGTTGCTGTTGGAGCCACATGGGATCCTGAATTGATTAAACGTGAAACCACTGTAGTATCCGACGAAGCGCGTGGTTTCAATCACGACCTCATTTTTACGCTTACTTATTGGTCGCCTGTTATTGAGCCTGCAAGGGATCCCCGATGGGGCAGAACAGCCGAAACTTTTGGTGAAGACCCTTTCTTGGTTTCAGAAATAGGAAAGGGATTTATTCAAGGCTTGATGGGCGACGATCCTAAATACCTGAAAACTGTGCCTTGTGGAAAACATTACTTTGCAAATAATACCGAGTTTAATCGCCATTCGGGAACAGCCGATATGGACGATCGCGACATGAGAGAATTTTACCTTTTGCCTTATCGCACATTAATCAGGGATTATAATCTTCCGTCGATTATGACAGCCTATGGCGCTGTAAATGGCGTACCTATGTCGGCCAGTAAATTTCTGGTTGATACCATAGCCCGAAAAACTTACGGCATGGAAGGATATGTAACTGGAGATTGTGGCGCAATCGATGATATTGTTCGTGGACATCATTTTACCGATAGTTATGAAGAGGCTGCAGCAATGGGAATCAAGTCGGGTGTTGATGTCGATTGTGGTGGCGTATATCAAAACCATGCACTTAATGCGATTGAAAAAGGTTTCCTTACTCAGGGTGATATTGATAAGGCACTTGTAAATATTTTCACAGTAAGAATGAGAATAGGAGAGTTCGATCCTTCCGAAATTGTTCCTTATGCCGGCATTAAGCCTAGCATTATCAATGATCCGTCACATAACGATTTGGCCATTGAAATTGCAACCAAAACTCCTGTTTTGTTGAAAAACGAAACAATGGGGAACACCAATAATAAAGTATTGCCAATTGATTTGAGATCGATTAAAAAAATAGCTGTACTAGGGCCTCAGGCCGATAAAGTTGAATTGGGCGATTATTCTGGCCCGGTTGAACCTGAGTTAAGAATAACACCATTGGCAGGGATTAAAAGCTATATCAAATCAAATAACCTGAATACCGAAGTGGTTACAAAATCGAGTGGAAATACCGATAGAAATACTGATTTCATTACCATAAATGATTTTTCAACTGTTCGCGGTGGAAAAGTTTTAAAGGAATTTGATGCTGCAAAATTTGACGCCTCAGCACCTGGATTAATTGTTTCTGAACGGTTTGGACGAACTTCAATAAGAGGTATCAAAAATGGAGACTGGACAGCATATAATAATGTTGACATCACCAATGTTGATTCCATGAGATTTAATTTGAATGTATCTGGTGAAGGGGGAACACTGGAAGTAAGGGTTAGTTCTGCTACAGGTAACGTACTGGCAACTGAAAATATCAAACCTGCTCCTCAACCTGCAGGAGGTGGTTTCAGAGGATTTGGCCGGGGGCAAAGTACTTCGGTGAAAATTAATACTTTGGGCATTACCGGGCCTCAAACAATTGTACTGGTTTATCGTGAAGCCGAAGGGCCAGGTACCGATCAGGAGACTTTAGATATGGCAGCTTCTGCCGATATCGCCTTAATTTTTGTGGGCACCGACCAAACTACTGGACGCGAAGAATCAGACCGATTCGCCATTACCTTACCCGGAAATCAGAATGATTTAATTCAAGCGGTGGCTGCTGTAAATCCAAATACCATCGTGGTGATGCAAACCATGGGCATGGTTGAAGTAGAGCATTTTAAAAACTTACCCAACGTAGCAGGTGTTATCTGGACAGGTTATAATGGTCAAGCTCAAGGCACAGCCATGGCTAAAATTTTATTTGGCGATGTAAATCCAGGAGGAAAACTTAATGTAACCTGGCATAAGTCTCTAAGCGATCTTCCCGATTTCAACGATTACACCATTCGTGGCGATGGAACAAACGGCAGAACCTATATGTATTTCGATAAAGCTGTTTCTTATGAATTCGGATTTGGCTTGTCGTACACTACTTTTGAATATAGTAATTTCTCAATCAGTAAAAATACAATTACGCCAAACGACAAAATTACGGTTAGCGTTGATGTTAAAAATACTGGAGCAGCCGATGGTGATGAGGTTGTTCAGATTTATGTGAAAACTCCCGAAAGTAGTGCTGACCTACAAAGGCCAATTAAACGACTAAAAGGTTTTGAAAGGGTGAGTATTCCCAAAGGCCAAATTAAAAGAGTTTCAATTGACATTAATTGTGAAGACCTCTGGTTCTGGGATGCTGAAAATGATAAAATAACCTTCGATAAAGGAAAGTATATATTTGAAATTGGAGCTTCATCAAGAGATATAAAAGGGCAAGTTGAAGCAAACATGATTGGAACTTACAAACCCGTATTAACAACTGTTGTAGTTGAAAGCGATCAGGCCGTTTTAAGACCCGGAAATACCATTCAGTCAAGTGTTACAGCTTGCATGTCTGACGATAGTTTTTACGATATTAAAAAAGCAAAAATCGAGTACAAAAGTAATAACCCTCAAGTTGTAAACGTAGATGCAAACGGCAAGGTAAGTGTTACGGGAGTAGGAGTAGCATTAGTTTTCGCCTATGTAACTATTGATGGAAAAACCGTTTCAAGCAGCTATCCCGTTAAAGTAATGCCCGATCTGAATCCTCAATTAATTACCGTTAATGGGAAAAACATCCAAGGATTTGATAAAGATATTAAAGCTTACAGTTATTTGTTGGGCAGTAACGCCAAAATACCTGTGGTAAAAGCGTCAGCTGTTGGTAATAATGTTAACGTAAATATTGAACAAGCCAAAGGCATTCCCGGAACAGCGGTGGTTCAGTTTATCGACAACATCACGCTTGAAAAGAATAGCTATTTTCTGAATTTTGATATCAAATCTGTTAGCGATGAATTTGATGGGACAGTGGGTAGTCAATGGAAATGGATTAGGGAGAATAAAGTTAATCATAGTCTATCGAAGAAAACGGGTGCGCTAACAATCACCAGTGAAATTGGAGACGTTTCGGAAGCCACCAACAATGCAAAAAATATGTTGTTGCAGAGTGCAAATAACGATTGGACCATTGAAACCAAGCTGGTTTGCTCAAGAACACCTTCTCAGCCTGAAAACGCAGGAATTTTGGTATATCAAAACGATGCAAATTTTGTAAAACTTATGTTCCGTGCCGCTATAAAAACAACCAATAATAGGCAGGTGCAACCAGGAACAATCGACCTGATGATGGAAGAAAATGACATTGCAAAATCTGTGGCCACCTTCAACCTAAAAGAAGAAATAATTGGCAACAAAACTTTGATACTTAAATTGGTAAAGAAAGGAAGTATTTACGATGCCTTTTATTCACTTGATGGAGTTAAATTCGAAACGCTGGGAACAGCCAATATCCTGTTAAAAGATATTAAGGCAGGTTTAATTGCTTGCGATGGAATTGTTACACAGTACATGAAAAGTACCTTCTGGTTTGATTCCAGCACAAACAAGTTGGATACACCATTTGACGTATCGTTCGATTATTTCCACATCAATAATAGCGGACAAAAATAGTATCTAATTAAATAATTTTAAACGGTCTAAAATAAGTTAAATCTATGAAAATCAAATTTCTAATTCCATTGTTAACTGCGGCTATGGTCAGCGGAGTAAGCTACGCTCAATCAAGTCAGACTGCGGTAGTTGAGGATTTTAAAACCACACCTACTACACAGGAAGGTAAGCAATACCCTCAGGTAAATTCCGAAGGTCGGGTACGTGCCCAAATTTCGGCACCCGAAGCACTTAAAGTTCAACTGGACATCAGCGCGGTAAAATACGATTTGGTTAAAGATGAAAAAGGCGTTTGGACGGGTGAATCAGCTCCTCAAGACGAAGGTTTTCACTATTACCAACTGAACATCGACGGTGCATCGGTTCCTGATCCGGGAAGTCTTTATTTTTTTGGTGCTGGTCGTTGGGGAAGCGGTATTGAAATCCCCGCCAAAGATCAGGATATTTATGCTCTGAAGAATGTTCCTCATGGTGAGTTGCGCGAAGTGCAATATTTTTCAAAAACTTCGAATAAAGTGCGTCGTGCCTACATATATACTCCTCCGGGCTATTCTAAAGACAATTCAAAACGCTATCCCGTATTGTATTTGCAACACGGAATGGGTGAAAATGAAACCGGTTGGGGAAATCAGGGACATACAAACCTGATAATGGATAATTTGATTGCTGAAAACAAAGCAGTTCCGTTTGTTATTGTAATGGAAAACAGCAGTGTAAAGTTTGAAAGACCAAGTGCCCCCAAACCGGGCGAACAAATGGGCGGTTTTGATTTTGCAGGCGAATTCAAAAACGTTTTAATAAATGATCTGATTCCTTTTGTTGAAGCCAATTATCGTGTTATTGCAGACCAGAAACACCGTGCTATGGCAGGTCTATCAATGGGTGGAATGCAAACTCGACTGATCACTTTGGCCAATCCCGAAGTGTTTTCGCAAGTTGGGATGTTTAGCGGTGGCAGCATAAGTATGGAAGATATTGAAAAAACACCTGCCTTTAAAGAAAACGTTAAGCTGTTGTTCATTAGCTATGGAAGCCGGGAACTCGAAAACCCAAGACGTGGCTTTGGTGGCGATCCAAAAGCAAATACCGAAGCTTTAAAAGCAGCTGGAATGAATACTCATTTCTATGTGTCTCCTGAAACAGCTCACGAATGGCATTCATGGCGACGGAGTCTTTATCAATTTGCACAAGTCCTATTTAAATACTAAAAAATATGAAATATTATTCAATTACATTAGTAGTATTACTAACGTTATCTGGTTTATTGAGCATTGCTCAAACTGAACAACAAGCAATTGTTGAAGACTTCAAAACAACAGAAACAACTCAATCTGGCAAGGAATATCCTCAGGTTAATTCCGAAGGCAGGGTACGTGTTCAAATTTCGGCACCTGAAGCCAAAATGGTTCAACTCGATATTGGTGCTGTGAAGTACGATTTAACCAAAGATGAAAAAGGTCTATGGACAGGCGAATCTGCTCCTCAAGACGAAGGGTTTCACTATTACCAACTGAACATCGATGGTGCATCGGTTCCAGATCCTAACAGTTTGTATTTTTATGGTGCAAGTCGCTGGGGGAGTGGAATCGAAATTCCTGCCAAGGATCAGGATTTTTATGCCATGAAAAATGTTCCTCATGGTCAGGTTAGCGAACTTCCTTATTATTCAAAAAGCAATAACAGTATGAGGCGTTGCTTTATTTATACGCCACCCGGATACAATAAAGATTTGAATAAACGCTACCCAGTGCTTTATTTGCAACATGGTGGCGGTGAAAACGAGACCGGATGGTCTAGTCAAGGCAAAGCCAATTTGATTATGGATAATTTAATTGCTGAAGGCAAAGCCAAACCATTCATTATTGTAATGGACAATGGAAATTGGAGTATGGCTGCACCTCGTTCCGCAGATCGCAATAGTGGTAATTGGCCACCTAAAGGATGGGCCGAAGGGTTTACAAAAACACTGATCGAAGACATAATCCCAATGATTGATGCCAACTATCGTACCTTAGCTGATCAACAGCACCGCGCTATGGCCGGACTATCAATGGGTGGTATGCAAACCAAAGCAATTACGTTGGCAAATCCTGAAGTGTTTTCACATGTTGGTATTTTTAGTGGTGGTAGCATAAATACCGAGGATATTAAAAGTGCACCCGGTTTTAAAGAAAAAGTAAAATTAGTGTTTATTAGCTATGGCAGCCGCGAAATCGAAAATCCAAGACAAGGTTTTGGCGGCGATCCAAAAACTACTACTGAAGAGCTAAAGAATGCTGGGATGAACACTCATTTCTATGTTTCACCGCTAACAGCGCACGAATGGCAAAGCTGGAGACGCAGTTTGAATGAATTTGCACCTCTTTTATTTAAAAACTAAAATCAAAACTTATGAATCTTTCACGACAAAGCAATTTGGACGTAGAAAGCTGATTATAAAACAAAATTTAAAACTTTGCTTTTTTTAAGTCTCCTCTTTTTGAGGAGACTTGGAGGAGGCTTATAAATTTAAAAAAATGAAAAAATATTCAATATTATTGATTCTGTTACTCTCTTTATTAGGTTGGCAGAGTAAGGCACAAACCGACAACACTGTAATTATCGAAGATTTCAAAGCTTCAACCTTAAACCAGCCGGGAAAAGAATATCCGCAGGTAAATTCACAGGGTTATGCTCGATTTAAAATAGAGGCACCACAAGCCCAAAGTGTTGTTGTGAGTCTTGGACTTGGTGGCGCTA
>DATERL010000060.1:0-7277 GCA_035271585.1 Prolixibacteraceae bacterium | reverse complement strand
GGCACGTGATTCCATAACCTCAAGCAAAGCCCGAGCCACTCCAATTTCCCTGAATTCGGGCAATACGCCACCTAACCAGGAGTATATCGAGCCGTCGAAATACCGATTGTAAGCAACTTTACATCCTATTGGTTCATTACCAATAAAAGCAGCCAAAATAATCGACTCCCCTTTCGATAATCTCGACTTCAAAATTTTACGATAAAAAATAGAATCAAACTCAGGAATATGATTTAGAATATCAATCACATAATCAAGCTGTTCTATGCTAATTTCTTTAATTTCATACTCCATTATTATAAAATTTTGCACTACAAAAATTATAAATATTTTTGATTAAAACCATCAATAAATATTTTTCTCATCAATAAAAACAACATATAATATAAAAAAACAAAAAAACATCAAGTTATTTTACCATAACGACTTGATTTTTATCGATATTTTATAATTTTGCGGCACTTAACAAAAAATGGTGTTTAAAAATCAAGATAGAAATGGATTCAGCATTATTAGAACAAATTGATTTACTTATTGAAAATGGCTTAAACGAAGATATTAATACTGGCGACATTACAACCGACTTACTTATTTCGGCCGACATACAAACCACTGCAATAATGATTGCCAAAGCCGATGGGGTTATTGCAGGATTGCCTGTAGCCGAGGCAGTTTTCCGCAAGCTCGATTCAAATATTATATTTAAGGCCGAGGTATCCGATGGCGATAAAGTTAAACATGGCGATTTAATTTGCACCATTACAGGTACTTACCGGGCAATATTGACTGGCGAAAGGCTTGCTCTTAACTTCTTACAACGCATGTCGGGTATTGCTACCGAAACATCAAATTATACCGAAGCCATAAAAGGCTTCCCTACTCAAATATTAGATACCCGCAAAACGGCTCCCGGATTGCGCTTACTCGATAAATATGCTGTAAAAGCAGGAGGAGGCACCAACCACCGCATTGGGCTTTACGACATGGTAATGATTAAGGACAACCACATCAGTGTGGCCGGCAGTATAAGTAAGGCAGTACAAGCCATACGCCCCAACATCCCTTCAAGCATGAAAATTGAAGTAGAAACCAGCAATCTCGACGAAGTAATGGAAGCGTTAAATGCCGGCGCCGACATTATTATGCTCGATAACATGGACAATGAAACCATGACACGAGCCGTTCAACTCATTGCTGGAAAAGCTAAAACAGAGGCTTCGGGCAATATGAACCTGAAGCGCGTGAAAGAAGTTGCCGCAACAGGTGTCGATTATATTTCGATAGGCGCCTTGACCCATTCCGTTTTAGCACTCGACATCAGTCAAAAAATCAAAAATTGAACTCATGCTAAACCTGATAATTGACATAGGAAATACCCTCACGAAAATTGCTATTTTTGAAAAAGGCGAAATAATTGTGAGTTTCACCACCGACTCGTTGACAGAGCATGACGTGGCTGCATTAAAAACCGATCACCCTACTATTAATAGTGCCATCATATCGTCGGTTCGGCAAAGCTCTACCCCAATCATCAATTCATTAAAAAATGAATTTGAATTTGTGATTGAACTCGACCACAACACCCCACTTCCCATTATAAACTGCTATAAAACCCCTGAAACTTTGGGTAAAGACCGTATTGCAGCAGCCGTGGGAGCCAATTTTCTTTACCCACAACAAAACCTATTAATAATTGATGCCGGCACAGCAATTACTTACGACTTTGTAGACAGTAAAAACCAGTACATTGGTGGTTTTATTACACCCGGGTTGAATATGCGCTTCAAAGCTTTGCATTATTTTACCGAAAAACTACCTTTGTTGCACACCTCGCTTCCCGACCACCTTATAGGCGACAATACATCCAATTCAATAATTGGTGGAGTACAATACGGCTTAGAAGGTGAAACAGAACGAATTATAAAATATCATTCTGATTTAGCAACTGATTTATTAATTATTTTAGCAGGAGGTGATAAAAATTATTTTGAAAAATTATTAAAAAATTACAAATTTGTAGCCCTCGAAATAATACTATTGGGGTTGAATACCATATTAGAATTCAATAAAATACAAAATAACGGATAAAAACAATACTATTGTTGGCATGTGTTTTGTTTATAAAACAAAAAATAAAATTAAGAACAGGAATTATGAAAGCGATTACAAAAACCATTACCGTTTTACTGCTGATAACAATTTCATTAGCAACTTACGCTCAACGAACCATTACTGGAATTGTTTATAATAACGGTGAACCGGCAGCAGGAATACTTGTTGAAGCCAATCGGTCAAGTGATAGTTACTTTACTGGCTTCGATGGCAAATACGAAATTAAAGTATCAGAAAAATCAAAATTTATCCGTTTCAGCTTTCTCGAAAACTCTCATAAAGTTGATTTAGCGACCATTACATCCGATGAATTTAACTATAGTTGGGACGGCTCAGAGCTTCCTGATGCCAATGCAGAACCAGGAGTTATCTTAAAATCGTTTGAAGAACTTCAAAAAGAAGGCGATTCGGAATTTCTGAACAACTACTCATTATACCGTGAGTTTTTGAAACAAGACGATTTTAATTCGGCTTTGCCTTACTGGCGCACAGTATTCAAATATTATCCTAAATCGACAACCCAAGTCTATCTCGACGGGTTAAAGATAATTGATGTAAAAATGAATCAGGCCATGATGACCAGCAACAAAAAAGCCTACCTCGATACCATGATGCAGATTTATGACAAACGCATTAAATATTTCGACAGCAAAGGTGAACTTTTAGGTCGTAAAGCAGCAAAATTTCTCGAAACTGCCCTTACACTCGATCTTGAAGAAAAAGAGTTAATCGAAGACATTAAAAAGGGTTATGGTTTTGCCGAGCAATCAATTGCTGAATCGGGTATTAAAACGGAACCGGCAGTTTTAGTTCTTTACATGCAATCAACACGTAGGCTGTATACCTTTAACGAGTTTAATCAAACTACCGTTCTCGAAAACTACGAGAACACAATGAGTTTGCTCGACAAACAATTACAAAACGAAGAGACTAAAGCAAAAGCAGAACAAGCTTTACCACTTATCGAGCAAATTGTTGAAAGCAGTGGCGCGCTCGATTGCGAATCGATGCTTAAACTTTACACTTCAAAATTTAAGGAGAACCCCAACGACGTTGAACAAATCAAAAAAATGCTCCGCATGTTACGCAAAAACAATTGCGACAACGATTTAGTGGTTAAGCTCTCCGAAAAACAATACCAATTGGAACCATCGGCCGATGCAGCTTTTAACATGGCACGTATGTTCATAAAGAAAAATGATAACAAAAGAGCTTTCGAATATTACGAAAAAGCATACAACGAAGAAACCGACAGTGATTTAAAAGCAAGTTATTATTACGAAGCTGCCGGGTTAGCATTACAAAATGAAATGCTGCAAAAAGCCCGCGATCTTGCAAAAGAAGCATTGAAAAACAAACCAAGTTACTGCGAAGCCTGTATGTTGCTTGGCGAAATTTACGCTCAAGCCAGCAAAACATACAGCGACGACGATTTTGAAAGAAGCACCGTATTTTGGGTAGCCGTTGACTACTTCCAAAAAGCGGCCAGTTTCGACAACTGCAAAACCGATGGTTTAAACAAAGTTAAATTTTACACTAACTATTTCCCAAGCAAAGATGAAGCCTTCTTCAGAACTTTGTCAGAAGGAAATAACCATTTTGTAAGCGGATGGATTAACGAAACAACCAAGATTCGTGTTAAATAAGCAATCAATATTCAAAAATACAACAGTAAGCATTGCAACCTCCTTGGTGGTTGCAGTGCTTTTTTTGTCTTGTCAGAACAATAACATCGACAAAATTAAATCGTTTTCGCATCCTCCGGGATCACCCAGCTTAATAGCTAACAACGTAGAATTGCTTTACTCCGATTCGGCAGTTATCAGATTTATGCTCAATGCCCCACTGGTTAAAATTTTTAACGATGTTGAAGAGCCCTTCAAAGAGTTTCCCGAAGGTTTTAACATTAAACAATTTGACCATCAAAATAAAATAACTTCGTATATTGAAGCCAGTTACGGAAAGTATTACGAAAAAAAATCGTTATGGGAAGCCCGACAAAACGTTATTGCTGTTACCGAAAATAATGATACCTTGTTAACCGACGTACTATTTTGGGACGAGGATAAAGACATTATTTACTCTGATCAATTTGTAAAATTCATTCAAAAAGAACAAATTATTACTGGCATTGGGTTTGAATCGGACTTACAAATGAACAAGTGGGAAATTTTCAATATAAAAGGAACTTTAGTAATCGAAGTTGACGAGTGAAAAAATGAACGCACCATTACTTATTATTATTACCATTATTCTTTCAGCCTTCTTTTCAGGAATGGAAATTGCTTTTGTATCGGCCAATAAGCTTAGCCTCGAAATGCACAAAAAGCAAGGAACACTCACCTCAGGCATTCTTAACATTTTCACTTCGAACCCCGAACAATATATTGCCACCATGTTAGTTGGCAACAACATTGCTTTGGTTTTATACGGGATGGGTGTTTCCCGCTTACTCGACCCCAGACTTGCACTTTTTATCGATTCCGATGTTCTGATTCTTATAATTAATACTTTATTATCAACCCTCGTCATTTTATTTACCGCTGAATTTTTACCTAAAACTTTATTCAGGTTTAATGCAAATGGTTTTTTGAAAGCATTTTCAATACCGGTGTTTTTTCTATACATTATATTGTATCCTATCTCCCACTTCTCGATGTTTGTCTCTAAAGGAATAATCAAAAACATCTTCAAAAAAAAGATATCATCGGAAAGCGAAAGCAGAGTGTTTTCGAAAATCGACCTCGACTATTTTATTAACCAGCACGACAACCCTGTGAATACTGTTAATAAAGACGAAGAAGAAACCGAATTAACATTATTTAAAAATGCGCTCGATTTTTCAAATGTGAAAGTACGCGACTGCATGGTTCCCCGCACCGAAATTGAAGCAGTTGACGAAAACACTACCCTTGAACAGATTCGGTATTTATTTATAAAAACAGGGTATTCAAAAATTATGGTTTACCGCGATAACATCGACAACATGATAGGCTATGTTCACACCCTGCAACTATTTAACAATACATCGCAAAATATCAAATCGATGGTCAATCCCATTTCTATTATTCCCGAAACGATGTCTGCCAGCAAACTACTCGAACTCTTTACTAAAAATAGAAAATCGATTGCCGTTGTGGTCGACGAATTTGGAGGCACCTCGGGCTTAATTACCACCGAAGATGTGTTGGAAAAAATATTTGGAGACATCGAAGATGAACACGACACCGACGAACTAATTACCAAAAATATTAAAGAAGATGAGTGGATATTATCGGGCCGTCACGAAATTGAATGGCTCAACGAAAAATTCAGCTTAAACTTGCCCGAAGATGACGAATACGACACTCTTGCCGGCTTAATTATCAATAAATATGAAAACATACCCAAAATAAATACTGTCATCACCATCGAAAACTTCGAATTCAGGGTATTAAAAGCCACTGAAATCAAGATAGAGCTGGTTTTAATGAAAATTCTTGACAATAACTAAATTCTCCAATGTTTTACGTTAGGATAAAAATCTAAAATTATTATCTTCGTAGCTCAATTTTTAAACCATTCTTTTAGAAAAATAAGTAAATTCAAATGGCAACTTTACAGAAACTCAGAGACCGTGCAGGTTTGTTAGTAGCTATAGTGATATTTATCGCATTAGCAGCTTTTATTTTAGGTGATTTATTGCAATCGGGCAGTTCAGTTATCAGAGGAAAACAACTTGAAATTGCCAATATCGACGGGCAATCAGTTGAATATCCACAATTTGCTGAACGCTTCGATCAAATCTCATCAATTTACAAACAAAACAATCAAATTAATAACCTCGACGAAACTGCTTATCAGCAAATCTTGAATCAAACATGGGAAACCCTTGTTCAAGAAACCCTAATGAGCGAAATCTACAAAGAGCTTGGACTAGTAGTAAGCTCCGACGAGATGTTTGATATGGTGCAAGGCAATAACCTTCATCCTATTATCGTTCAGGTTTTCGGAAATCCACAAACCGGACAGGTTGATAAAAGTCAGGTTATTCAATTCCTGAAATACATTCAGGAAAACCCTTCGGCTCCTCAAATGGCCAGTTGGCTTAACATCGAACGTGAAGTGATGAAAGCTAAAATGAATTCAAAATACACCGACCTTGTAGCTAAAGGACTTTATGCCAATAGCTTACAAGCCAAGCAGAGTCTAGAATCAAAAGAAAAAATAGCTAGCCTCGAATTCATTCAGAAAAAATTCTCATCGATACCTGATAGTTTAGTGAGCATTACCGATGCCGACTTACGCAAGTATTACACTAAAAATATTGACCAGTACAAGCAAACAGCTCAAAAAACCATCAACTACGTTACATTCGACATCGTTCCTTCGGAACAAGATGAACAAGACGTGGCTAACTGGATCAATAATATTAAAAGCGATTTTTCAAAGGCTACCGACAATGTGCAGTTCATTAACATGAACGCCGACACTCGCTTCGAAGCTGACTACTTAAAAGAAGATATGCTTAGCGATGAGCTTTCGGAGTGGGCATTTAACGCCTCAATCAACGATGTTTATGGTCCTTATAATGAATCGGGAACTTACAAAATTGCCAAATTAAACGAAATTAAAATGTTGCCCGACTCAGTAAAAGCCAGCCACATTTTAATAAAAGCCCAAACCGAAGCTGAAGCTCAAATGGCATACAATGTAATCGACAGCTTGAAAACCGCAATTGGAAACAAAACCATCAGCTTTGAACAAGCTGCCCGCGACAACTCGCAAGATGGATCGGCTAACGATGGTGGAAACTTAGGTTGGTTTGGACGTGGTGTGATGGTTGCCCCATTCGAAAATGCAGCTTTCATGGCCGATTTAAACGAAGTAGTGATGGTTCAATCCCAATTTGGATTCCACCTTATAAAAGTCACAGAACAAAGTAAAAAGTCGAAACATGTACAATTGGCTATTCTTGACAGGGAGATAACACCAAGCACAACCACTTATCAGAAAATATATACCGACGCCACTAAATTTGCTGCTGAATCAAAAGATTCAGAAGGCTTTACCGCATTGGCAACTGAAAAACAAAAGACACCTCGTGCCGCTGTTATCAAAGAAAACGACCGTCAAATAACTGGTATTGGCGCTGCCCGCCCTCTAGTTAGGGCCACCTTTAATAC
>DATERL010000059.1:0-31590 GCA_035271585.1 Prolixibacteraceae bacterium | reverse complement strand
ATATTAGAGTTTAATGATGGGGGGTTTGTGTCAGTAAATTCGAATTGTTCTTTGCTTTGGTTGAAAAGTATTTTTTTTTAAGGTTGAGGGATATTATTTAGATATATTTGGGGTTGATTTGTAAATTGAGGTGAATTATTTATTAATAAAAAAGAAATAGACCATGAGGGGAAAGAGTTTAATTGTGTTGGTTTTTTTGGTAATATTTTTTTCTTGTTCAAAACAGGGATTAAAATATACGAACACAAATTTGACGTTTGAAGAAAGGGCAAATGATCTGGTTGCTCAAATGACTTTAGAAGAAAAAGTTTCACAAATGCTACACGAATCTCCGGCTATTGAGCGCCTAGGGATTCCTCAATACAACTGGTGGAACGAATGTTTGCACGGAGTGGGCCGGGCGGGTATCGCAACAGTTTTTCCTCAAGCCATTGGAATGGCCGCCATGTGGGACAATAGCATGATGTTTGATATAGCAACAGCGGTATCTGACGAGGCGAGGGCAAAGCACCACCGTTTTGCCGAACAAGGGAAAAGAGGTTATTACAATGGTCTTACTTTTTGGACTCCTAATATTAACATTTTTCGTGATCCGCGCTGGGGACGTGGAATGGAAACCTATGGCGAAGATCCTTTTTTGGCAGGTGAATTAGCGGTTGAATATATCAAAGGTTTACAGGGCAACGATCCCAAATATCTTAAATTGGTTGCTACAGCCAAACACTTTGTTGTGCATAGCGGTCCCGAATCTGAAAGGCATCGGTTTAATGCTGATCCTGCTCAGCGCGATTTGATGGAAACTTACTTGCCACATTTTAAGAAAACGGTACAGAAGGCCAATGTTTATTCCGTAATGTGTGCTTACAATCGCTTGTACGAACAGCCTTGCTGCGGCAGTAAATATGTTGAAGATTTGTTGCGAAAGGATTGGGGGTTCGATGGTTATATCGTTTCCGATTGTTGGGCAATTCGAGATTTCTTTAATGAGGGTGATCACGAAATTGATGAAACCCCTGAAGAGGCCTCGGCGAGGGCAGTAAAAGCCGGTACCGATCTTAACTGTGGAGAATCTTATTCATCTTTGGTAAATGCGGTTAATCAAGGCTTGGTTAGCGAAGAGGAAATTGACAAGTGTGTTACTCGACTTATGCTGGCACGAATGAAACTCGGTATGTTCGATCCTATTGAAAAAGTACCGTTCAGCAAAATACCATATTCTGTTGTCGACTCTGATCCACACCGCAAATTGGCCCTCGATGCTGCACGTAAGTCAATGGTGTTGTTAAAAAACGAAAACAATATATTGCCATTTAGTAAAGATGTTAAAAATGTTGCCGTTATTGGTCCTAATGCCGATAAGCTTGAAGTATTATTGGCCAATTATAATGGTTATCCTTCGAACCCAGTAACGCCATTAACCGGAATAAAAAATAAACTTCCCGATGCAAACGTTCAATTTGCCCCTGGAACAAGCCTGGCTAAGGGTTTCCCATATTTTCAAACCATTCAGCAGCAATATTTATTTAGCGATGAAAGTCTCACTCAAAATGGATTGCTTGGCGAATGGTTTGATAACAGTAATTTCACTGGCGAACCTGTTTTGGTTAAAACCGAACCCGAAATCGATTTTATTTGGTGGACTAATCCCCCAGTCGAAGGTTTAGCTTACGATAACTTCTCGGTGCGTTGGACTGGTTTTTTAGTGCCTCCAGTAAGCGGCGAATACGCTATTGGCGGTGAAGGGTACAGGGCTTTCAAGGTTTTACTCGACAATAAGAAAATGTGTGAATGGGAATCGGTACATCATCCCCATCAGGAATATGAAAAAATTTGGCTCGAAGCTGGAAAACCTTATCGCTTGGTTGTTGAATTTAGCCAATGGGATATCGAATACCCGTCGATGAAATTGATTTGGGAACGTCCCGGTCTAAACCTTGAAAACGATGCAATTGCTTTGGCCAAAGCATCCGATGTTGTTGTGTTGTGCATGGGTTTGAGCCCTTATCTCGAAGGCGAAGAAATGAAAGTTAAAGTGGACGGCTTTGCAGGTGGTGACCGTGTTGATATTGGCTTGCCAAATGCACAGGTCGATTTTATGAAGAAAATAATGAAACTCAATAAACCAACAGTATTGGTTCTGCTAAATGGAAGCGCCCTTGCCATTAATTGGGAAGCAGAGAATGTCCCGGCTATTCTTGAAGCTTGGTATCCCGGACAGGCTGGCGGTACAGCTATTGCAGATGTTTTGTTTGGCGATTACAACCCATCGGGACGTTTGCCTTTGACCTTCTACAAATCTGCCAACCAGCTTCCTCCTTTTGAGGAATATAGCATGAAAGAGCGCACCTATAAATATTTCACCGGTGAACCTTTATTCGAATTTGGTTACGGCTTAAGTTTTTCAACTTTCGAATACAGTAACCTTCAATTGCCCGAAAGTTCTCAGGCAAACGAAACAATCAAGGTTAGTGTTGATGTTACCAATACAAGTAACATTGATGGGGAAGAGGTAGTCCAGCTTTATGTGTCGCGGTCCGAAAAGACCGAGGGACCAATTAGAACCTTGCAAGGTTTTAAAAGGATAATGATAAAACGTGGTGAGACCAAAACTGTAGCTTTTGAATTGAGTCCTGAAAATATTGCTGAATTTCATCCCGAACATAAAATGTTTGTGCCCAAGGGAATGGTGTCGATTGCAGTAGGAGGCCGTCAGCCATTGCCCAATGTGCTGGATAAACACTTGGCTGTTAGTAAAAATATTTATATCGAAAACGAAAATTTTAATGTTTGGTAAAACATTTTTTTTCGAAGTAAATATTGCTTGCAATCAAGACTTCACTCGCCATTGAGTATTTTAGTAAATAAAAGTTTGATAAATAAACATTGATGCGGTTTTGTATTTTTATTATATTTAACGAATAAAAACATAAGCAGAAAAATTATGAGAAAGATAATAACCATACTGCCCTTTATGTTGGTTTTGATGAGTGGCTTAATAGCTCAGGACATCATTTATACTTTTAGTGGTGACCTGGAGAAAGCCAATACCCCATTGGAGTCAATTTTAATTGAAAACCTAAACAATGGAACATCGTTGTTTTTTGGCGAGTTGCCTGTACAACCCAATTATCAGGTGAATTTAACTAAAAAGCAGTTGTGGGGAAGTACAGGGTTAAACGATTTATTGTTCAGCGAAACAGCTTTTGTGATTGAACAAAACACCCCCGGATTGTTTGCGTTTTCTCTTAATTCCTCTCTACCCGGTAATACTGAAATATCGGTTTGTAATGTGAATGGTCAAATTGTTACTTCGGCTGTTTACCCTAATGTTTCGAAAGGTAGTTTGCTTAGTATTGCAATTGAGCAGGATGGGATTTTTTTGATTGCTGTGAAATCGGGTAATTCTTCAATGTCGTTTAAAATGATTGGTAAAAGAGGAAATGGTAATTTTGAAATCACCCTTTCGCAAAATCAAAATAAGGGGACAGGCAGCCTAAAAAGTAAAACACTTATTACCGCCAACGACGACTTCTTTTTTTCAAAAGGCGATAACCTGAAACTCACGGTTTTTAAACTCGATTTTTTTTCCGATCCAAAAACTGTAACACTAAGTGGTTCCGAAAAATTTGTTTTTACTTTCGAAACGGCTACTGGAAAATTAGCCGACGAACGGGATGGAAACATCTATAATACACTTAGGATTGGAACCCAGCGCTGGATGATCGATAATTTGGCCTATTTGCCGGCGGTTTCGCCATCAGCAGATGGATCGTCAACCGACCCTCATTACTATGTTTATGGATACCAAGGCAGTAATCCTGATAGTGCAAAAATTGGCGAGAATTACAACAAATACGGCGTTTTATACAACTGGCAGGCAGCTATAAATGGAGTTGCATCCAGTTCGGCTAATCCAAGTGGTGTACAAGGAGCTTGCCCCGCTGGATGGCACTTGCCCAGCAATGCCGAATGGGGCGAGTTAATCGATTTTCTTATTGAAAGTGGTTATAGTTACAATTTTGAACCCGGAGAAAATAACGTAGGCAAAGCTATGGCAGCCAAAACTACTTGGAAAAATTCACCCAGTGTGGGTACGCCTGGCCATGATGTTCAAAACAACAATCGTAGTGGTTTTAATGCTGTTGCAAGTGGGCGTCGTGTAACGCCTAGTGGTGTATTTGATAATATGAGTTCAGGATGTTTTTGGTGGAGCAGCACCGAAAGTGAAACATTAGCTGTTTGGTATCGTTCTTTGTATTTCACAAACACCAACATCGATAGTCATTACGCCTCGAAAGAATATGGAATGAGCGTTCGCTGCATCAGAGATTAAACTATAAGTTTTTTGTTAGCTGAATTTAGGTTTTTTAAAAAAAAATAGTCAAGGCTTCGCATAAAGTGAAGCCTTGATTTGTTTATTAGGGATAATAAATCAGGAAACTATTTGATAACCATATATTCATACACACTTGATTGGAGTGTACATACGGTATCTATTTTTGTTGTTTCGGTTAAGTCGGATGTTTTAAGTAAGAATTTTCCGGTAGCCGATTCAATCATGAAATACAAAAAATCGCCTCCGGAGCTGAATTGGGCGTATTCGGGGCGGGCAGGAGTATTTATTTTAGTAAAGGTATCGGAAACCAAGTTATAGACGCCAATGGTATTATTTGTTTCGCCCGAGCAATAGCCCGTTTTGTTCCAACGGGATGTGTTCGAATAGGCTTGTCCTCCAGTTATTGTACAAGTACTTGTTTTGTTGGTCGATACATTTACAATTTTTCGTAAATAGGTTTTGTTTACACTTGTTGAATAGGCAACGTAGTTTTTATCAGAAGTAGCCCCCAGTATAATAACATGTTTATCTTCGGCATCGCCCAAACGGGTGTAGGTTTCTGTATCGAAATCGTATTTAAACAGTATTTCGTAATCGTAGTGATAAGAACCAAAATCGAGACCAAAAGCACTTAGCATACCATAAACATAACGTCCGTCGGCTGAAGGATAAAACTGGCTTTTGAATAATGATGCTTCGGTATCCCAGCCTTTTTCGGGCTGGCTGATTATAAAACCATCAGGGTTTAATGCTGTTTCGAGCTTGTCGGTGGCAGGGTTATAGCGCACTAAGCTGGCCCTGTATTGGTCGTAATAATCTGCATCGTTTGAAGCTGATAAATAAAAAATGTGGCCACTGTCGCTCACTTTAGCTGACGAAACATCGAAATACGAATAACGCCCCTTTCCTGAAGGGAGTAGTGGGGGTATTTCACATGTTGGAGCTTCGATGTCGAACCAGCCACCATTTGTACGCCTTGATGAGCCATCGTTATTGAAATCTCGATGCAAACCCATGGCAACTCTTTGCTTGGCGATATCAACATTATTCCTAAGGTCACTATGGGGGTAGTAGGCGTTTAGCGTGGTGTACTTTGCTTCGCCTTTTTTTACTTCCATTAGCGATAAGCTGGCACCATTGGCAATTTTGTTTTCATTGTTGGTTTGTAAAACCAAAAATTGAGCATCAGATCCATTTTTGTCACCTCCTCCAAATGAAATACACGATGAAAGAAGAAGTGTTGTTACAATTAAATAAATTAAGTTCTTTAGGTGTTTCATGGTGCTTCTAATTAATAAATACTGTTGTCTTTGTCTTAGATGTACAAAATTGATAATTTTGCAGCTATAAACGATAAGCAAATCGTAAAACAATATATGCAAATCGTATATTCTTTGGAATATATAATTGATAATTGAAAGAATAGTTGAATATGAGATTTTTAAACGAAATTATAATTTTTGCTCCAATGTATGTTGCCCTTTTTTGGGCTTTGGTTTTATTGTTGATACCCGGATCGAAGAACAGAGCAAAACACTTTTTGGGATTTTTTATGATTGGTGCAACCCTTGTTTATTTCTCTCATGCTGTATTCTTTTCAAAGCAAACTGGCTTGTATGTTTATTTCGATTCAATTTATGTGTTAGCCACTCTTTCAGTTTATCCTTTGTATTATTGGTACATCCGATTGTTAACCGTTGAAAGTAGTTGCCGATTGACAATGATTTGGCATTTTGTACCTCCCTTTTTAATCGCATCTACGATTGCCATAGTTTATATATTAATGGAGTTTCCTTTAGATTATATTCAGCATTGTTTGTATAAAAAAGCCGATTATGCCAAACTCGATGACAGCTTATGGAAGTTAAATTATACTTTAACTTTTTTTTCGAGGATTTATCTCTTTATTCAGGTAGTTTGGTTGCTGCCCAAAGGGTTAAAGCTAATTCATGATTACGAATCGAGATTAAAAGCGTTTTATTCAAACCTTGAAGGACGTAGTGTGAACTGGGCAAAATGGCTCATCGTTATTTTTACGATAACTGCTGTAATGAGTACTGTGGCTAACATTATTGGACGTTCGTATTTTGTGACCAACAATTTTTTACTGGCAGTACCTGCTATTGTTTTTACGGTGCTAATTTTTATAATTGGCTACCTTGGTCATGTACAACAATATTCGGTTTTCGAATTGCAGTTTGAAGAAGCAAAAAACGATGCTGAAATGTACCGTGCTCCCGAAAATGTTTCTATACTGTCGAACCAAATATTGACAAGTTCATTAAAACTACAGTTAATCGATTTGTTTGAAAATAAAGTGATATATTGTCAAAGTGATTTGAAAATCAGTACTATATGTGAAGCATTGAACACTAACCGAACTTATGTTTCGAAATTGATTAACGATGAATTTTTATGTTCATTCAGCGATTTTGTTAATAAATATCGGGTTGATGCAGCCAAAAAACTAATATTGGATGATACTGAAAATAATTATACTCTTGAGCAAATTGCTGAAAAAGTAGGGTATTCATCAGCAGGAACAATGATCAGAAATTTTAAAAGCCATTATAACATGACACCCGGAATGCTAAGACAAAAGAAAAGGGTAGTGTCCAAAAGCTAAACTATACCCTTTTTTTATGTGTGAAATGCTAATTAAAGGCGTAAACAATTAGCGCTTAGCCCTAATAAAAAGCAGTCAATTATAATTTAATTAAACCCTCGATCTCAATATTTTTCCAATTTCGTCAATACCAACAAGGCTGTTTTCTCCAATGTTGATTTCGCCCCGTTCTTCCATTCGCTCAATAATGTCATCGATGGTTGTTACCGATATTTTGTAATCGATAAGGCGTGTTTTTATGTCCAGACTTTCAAAAAACTCAACAGTTTTATTAATGGCTTCGTCAATAATTTTATCATTGTCAGTTTCATTAATGCCCCACACTCTTTTACCGTACTGGATTATTTTGTTCTTTTTCGACTCTTTCATTACTTTCATTACACCGGGTAGAACAATTGCCAGTGAACGGGCATGATCAATGCCATGTAAGGCCGTAAGTTCGTGCCCAATTTGGTGGCTTGTCCAATCTTCGGGAACACCGCAACTAATCAAACCATTAAGTGCCATGGTTGCACACCACATAAAATTAGCGCCTGCTTGGTAATCGGCTGGGTTAGCTAAAACCTTCGGGCCTTCCTCAATTAATGTTAGCAGTATGCTTTCGGCAAAACGGTCTTGTAATTTTGCATTTACCGGGTAGGTAAGGTATTGTTCAATAACATGCACAAAAGCATCGGCAACACCATTGGCAATTTGCCTTTTGGGAAGCGAAGCAATTACTTCGGGGTCGAGCACCGAGAATAGGGGCAACACCAGAGGCGATTTGAACGAAAGTTTTAATTTGTATTCGAGTCGCGAAATTACGGCGTTGCCGTTCATCTCGGTGCCAGTTGCCGGTAGTGTCAGTACTACGCCAATTGGTAGAGCATCAAATACTTCCTCGCTATGTGCGAGTATATCCCAGGGGTCTTCTCCTTCGAAAAGTGTCGCAACAGCTATAAATTTTGTAGCATCAATTACCGATCCACCTCCAACTGCCAATAAAAAGTCAATTTCGTATTCATTGACCATGTCAACAGCTTTCATACATTTTTCGTAGGTTGGATTGGGCTCTATTCCCGAAAACTCGTAATACTCGAAACCACTTAAGGCGTCGGTAACCTGGTCGTAAATCCCATTGTTTTTTATACTTCCACCTCCGTAAACCAATAAAATTTTTGAATCCTCAGGAATTTCATCGGCAATTGTTCCGATTTGTCCCTTTCCGAATAAAACCTTTGTATGATTAAAAAAGACAAAGTTTTTCATAATTAATCGTAATTTTGTTTTTTTGATATTAAAGTTAATTGTTGTTTCTTCTTATTCTTCTGATGTTAAAACTACAAATCAGTTTGAGAAATAATTACAATTATATGGTGTTTTTTAAAATTATTTATCATTTTAGAGCTAAAATTATTCAATAATGGCAAAACAAGATACTGAAAACGATAAAGGAAATTCATTTGAGTACCGACTTAAGGAAGTTAGCGATCAAGAAATTATCTCAATACTAAGGTTTAGGGAGCATTTTCAGCCACAGGCAGTGAAAGATGCCGTTAAGGAGGCTTTGAAGCGCGGCATTATCAATTCGGTAGATGATTTGAATAAACCCGAGTTTCAGCCACAAGCTCTTCAGCCTCGTAGTTTGTTCCCTGTGGGCATTAATCGCAATTATACTTTTGCTATTTTTAAAAGCTTGTGCCGAATTTTTTACATTTTTGGTTTAATCCCAGTCCTTTTTGGGATTTTTCAGTTTATAAGCCATAATTACATACCCGCCATTGTTGCTATTTTGGCAGGCGCAGGATTTATAACAATTGCTTATCGATTAGAGAAAAAAATTGATCCTTTTTGGGCCAATGTTATTTTGTTTATGAATATTCCTGTTGTGTTGATGGCTTTTTTATTCATAAACAACAAGACCGATGTGCAAAATATGGATATCTTTTCAATTATAATTGTACTACTTGTTTTTCTTTATACTTCGATTTATTTAAAAAAACTAACCACGAACCTACATAACGAATCTCATTAGTTGACCAAACTATAGTTTCACCGATTGATAAAAGGCTTTTGTCGATATGTTCTTCTGCTATAGAACGTTTATGGTTACATTTGAACCGTATCATTAAAATTGCAATTCGACATGAAACTAAATTCAATAATATTTTTGCTTGGCGTTCTCTTGGCGTCCTTGTTTTCTTCGTGTAATCCTCAAGGTGGGCGAAGTGAAAATCGATTTGCTGGTCAGGCTTACACGGTCGAAAGTTTCGATAAAATTTCTTTAACCGGAGGGTACGACGTTGAAATAAAGCAAACTGATGAGCCTGGTTTAGTTATTAAAGCTTCCGAAGCCGATTATAGTAAAATTGATGTGTGGGTTGAAAATGACGTATTGTACGTAAATAATAAATTTAAAAACATCACTACCGACGAAATTCGATTGGAAATCAGTATCACTAAATTGAGCAAGATCGATATTAAGGGAGGTGTTTTCCTTAAAACATTGGGTTATGTTGAACTCGATACGTTAGATATGGCAGTTGAGGGAGGTGCAAATATAAAAATGTACATCAAAGCCAATCAAATTAATGTTAAGACCCAAGGTGGTGTTAACGTCGACCTCGAAGGTGTTGCACATGAGTTTTCAGCATCGACCGAAGGGGCAGGCAATATTGATGCCGATAATTTGGAGGCTGAAATAGTTACCTGTAAAGTAGCTGGCATTGGAAATGCTTCGATATATGCTACTGGCGAACTAAATGCCAAAATCGAAGGTGTTGGTCGAATTAGCTATCGTGGGAACCCAAACATTAATAAGCAAATAAACGGTATCGGAATTGTTCACCGCAAGTAAAAGCAAAAGCATTGCTGAAATTATTCCTGTATATTACCCAGTAGGGCTACCATTACCGCTTTAATCGTATGCATGCGGTTTTCGGCTTGGTCAAATACAATCGATGCCTTACTTTCAAAAACCTCGTCAGTGACTTCGAGTCCGTTTAAACCGTATTTTTCGAACAATTGTTTTCCGGCTTTGGTTTCAATGTCGTGAAAGGCTGGTAGGCAATGCAAAAACTTTACGTTTGGATTGCCTGTTCTTTTAAGTAGTTCGCTGTTAACTTGGTAGGGTTTTAGTAATTTAATTCTTTCGTCCCAAACGCTTTCGGGTTCGCCCATCGAAACCCAAACGTCGGTGTAAATAAAATCGCAGTTTCTTATGGCATTATCAATGTTGGAGGTCAGTGTAATCGAAGCACCGGTTTGGACGGCTATTTGCTTGCATTGCGCTACCAGTTCTTTATTAGGTAAGCAGTTCTCGGGGGCACATGCCCTAAAATCGATACCCATTTTAGCCGATCCAACCATTAAGGAGTTGCCCATGTTGTTGCGGGCATCGCCAATGTAGCATAATTTAATTTCAGACAAAGGTTTTAATGAGTGTTCCTGCATGGTTAAAAAGTCGGCCAGAATTTGCGTGGGGTGAAACTCGTTTGTTAATCCGTTCATTACCGGAACACCGGCGTATTTTGCCAACTCCTCGACAATGTGCTGACCAAAGCCCCTGTACTCAATCGCATCGTACATTCGACCCAATACGCGTGCGGTATCTTTCATACTTTCTTTATGTCCAATTTGAGTCCCTGAAGGGCCAAGATAGGTTACCTTGGCTCCTTGATCGTAAGCTGCAACTTCGAAAGCACAACGGGTGCGGGTCGAAGTTTTTTCGAAAATAAGAGCAATGTTTTTTCCCCTCAGATTTTCTACTTCTTTACCTGCTTTTTTATCGGCTTTTAAACTTTGCGATAGTTTTAACAAGTATTCAATTTCGTGAGTTTGAAAATCGAGTAATTTCAAAAAATGCTTATTGTCGAGCTTTGACATATTGTAATGGTTTTTGAATTATTCGTAGTGCATGGTTATTTTCGATCCAAGCGATTTGTCGGCCAGTTTTTTTGCTTCGGTAATTACGCACAATTTTCCGCCACCTTTGACAAACTTCATTGCCGCTTTAATTTTTGGTTCCATTGTACCTTCGGCAAATGTGCCTTTTTCGAGGTAAGTTAAGGTGTCGTTATAATCTAATCGTTCGAGTTTTTCTTGGGTTGGAAGACCAAAATCTTTATAAATAAAAGGTACATCGGTTAAGATATAGAATTCGTCGGCTCCAATTTCTTGGGCTAAAACTGCCGAAGTCAGGTCTTTATCAATTACTCCATTAATGGTGCAAATGTTATTTTGTTGGTCGCGATAAAAGGGTATTCCGCCTCCGCCGGCCGTAATTACAATGGTTCCATTTTGGCTAAGCGTTTTTATTAAAGGCCAGTTTAGTACATTAATTGGTACTGGCGACGGAACTACCATGCGGTAAGCACCATTTCTTTTTGTGGAGGGTTTGAAAAACCATCCTTTTTGTCGAGATAGCTCTTCGGCTTCCTCTTTATTGTAAAGTCTCCCAACTCGTTTGGTCGGGTTATCGAACGAACGGTCGTTGGGGGAAACCTCAACCATCGAAACGAGGGTGATAATTTCCCGATCGATACCATGATTTTTCAATGCATTGCGAAACATTTTTTCAATCATGAAGCCTATTCCCCCTTGCGAGTCGGCTACGCAAACACTTAGCGGCATTTGTGCTATTCCGTGTAATTGTTCTCCGGCATCGTTGCGCATTAATATATTGCCAACCTGAGGCCCATTTCCATGGGTTATTACCAAGTTGTAGTTTTCTTTCAATAAAAAAATTAAATTTTCGATTGTCTCGAAGGTATTGGCCTCCTGTTGTTCGATGTTGCCCTCTTCGTCGCCGCGAAGCAAAGCGTTTCCTCCCAATGCAATTACTGCTAGTTTTCCCATGTTTATTGGTTTTATCTTAACTAAGCTAAGATTTAAAGTAGATGATTAAAGTTGATTATTATTAGTAGAATTTATTATAAAATCTCTTTTGCTTCGTTTTGTACAAAAATAATGGCAAGTGTAACCGGGTCGTCGCTAATAGAAGCAAATTCCTCAAGCAAATCGGTGGCATACTCCATGCAGGGAGCATCGGGGCTATACTGCGCGGCCGATGTACTAACCAGTTGTGTCATGCTTTGCTTTGCGGCAACTACCATCGACCAAGCAACTGACGAAAGGTATATTTGCTGCGAAAGGTTGTGTTCATATTCATCACGAATATTTTGAAGCAAAGTTTTTTGAAGATTAAGTGTCGATAAGTTATTAAGGTCGTGTCGTGTAACCATCGACTCAGGTTTAATGCGTTCGAGAAATAAAATGGCCCTTTCGTAAGCTTGCAAACGAAGGGGTAGTGTCTCTTCCGAAAATTTGACCCTCAGTTCTTGTTTACGTTGTTTCTCAAATTGATCGAAAAACGATTTCAACATATAGTAAACGAATAGAAAAATTACTATTAAAGGAAACAATAGGGCTATAGATTGCTCAATTATCATTTGCCAATTCATAATTTCAAGTGGTTTTGAATAAAATTGTTAATTATTTGCAAAAAAATGATACAAAATGTCAAAGTTGATTAATCGGGTGTCGAATATTTAGTATCTTTCGCCACGAATTGCAATATTAAACATTTTTGATGAAAATAATATTGAATTTTGAAACAAGGAGTATACAGTTTTATTATTATCGTTTAAAAAAATAAAACATTTATTGAGATGAATCCACAAGCCGAAGAATTAAACAAAATTATTCAGGAAAAAAATCCTGCTGTTTATGAGATGCTTTCAGCCAAAGGGAAAGATATTTTTTTCCCGCGTAAAGGAATTTTAGGGCAAACAGCCGATGCTAAGGGCACTAAAATTAATGCTACAATTGGCACAGCTGTCGAAGACGATAACTCCCCGATGCGACTGGAAGCGATTGCTTCAAAAATTGGGATGGATCCATCGATGGTATTTCCTTATGCCCCCAGTTTTGGTCGGCCCGATATCCGTGCAATATGGAAAACCATGATGTACGAGAAAAACCCTTCATTAACTGGTAAGGAAATCAGTTTACCTGTTGTTACCAACGCACTTACCCACGGTGCAAGTATGGCTGGTTATCTTTTTGTTGACGAAGGTGAAGAGGTAATTATGTCGAGCTTGTTTTGGGGAAATTATAACCTTATTTTGAATAACGCTTATGGTTCTAAAATTGGCTTGTTCAATCTGTTTAAAGACGGTGGCTTCGATGTTGCTGCTTTTGAAGCGAAGTTAAATGAAGGTGTAATTGGTAAAAAGGTGGTCGTTTTGAATTTTCCCAATAACCCATCGGGCTATTCACCTACCATTGATGAATATAATGCGATTGTTAAAGTTGTTAAAGAGGCTGCTGAAAAGGGGAATAAAATTGTTCTTATTATCGACGATGCTTATTTCGGATTGGTTTACGAGCAAGGTGTTGCCACCGAGAGTGTTTTTTCAGCAGTAGCCGATTTGCATCCAAATGTTTTGGCGGTTAAAATTGATGGCCCAACCAAAGAAGATTATGTTTGGGGTTTAAGAATTGGGTTTTTGACATACGGAATTAAAAACGGTGATGCAGCTCTTTATGGAGCCCTTGAATCTAAAACGGCAGGTGCTATTCGCGGTAATATTTCAAATGCTTCCAACCTTTCGCAAACTTTGTTGCTACAAGCTTTCGAAAATGTTGATTATAAAAAGCAAAAAATCGAAAAATTTGAAATAATGAAATCGCGGTTCAAGGCGGTTCAAGAAGCACTTGTTGATGAAAAATATAAGGCATGTTTCGAAGTTTTGCCCTATAACTCCGGATATTTTATGTGTGTCCAATTGGTTGGTGGCATCGATGGTGAAGCTTTGCGCAAATTATTAATCGAAAAATATAGCATTGGTATTATCAACCTAAACAACATAATCAGAGTTGCCTATTCGGCTGTGGCTGCAAGCGATGTTAAGCCATTGTTTGATGGTATTTATAATGCATGTGTCGAAATTAAAAAGTAATATTTCAAATAATATATAAAATGAAAAAGACTACTTGTAGTCTTTTTTTTATATATATTTAAACACAAAAAAATAAATTATGAACCTAAATATGAAATCGATACGGAATATTGCTTTGTTAATTTTGTTGGGGGTGGCAATTTTTGTTGTATTGGGCAGGCGCCAGAACACTGATAATTCAAATATCAAGCAATTTGTTTTAATTCAATATAATGATTCCCCGCTTTCGGAAATGTCGCGACAAGGAATTGTTGATGGCTTGGTTCAAACAGGATTCATTGAAGGTGTTGATTTTAAGTTAACGGTGAATAATGCGCAAGGAGATGTTTCTACATTGAACTTGATGATTGACGCAGTGATTAATAAGCAACCCGATTTGCTTTTTGTTACTTCAACACCTACTTTGCAGGTTGCAGCCAAAAAAATCAAAAATATTCCGATTGTTTTTTCGGTTGTGGCCGACCCCGTAAATGCTGCCGTGGCAAGTTCTTTTGAAAAACATTTTCCTAATATTACTGGTATTTCAACCATGGGCGATTACAAGGGAATGGTTAATTGGTTGAAAGTGATTATGCCTAATGTGAAATCGATAGGGACACTCTTTTCACCGGGCGAAGTGAATTCGGTTAATAATTTAGCCGATTTTAAAAAACATGCCGATGAAGCCGGTATCGAATTAATTGCTGTTCCTGTTAATTCAAGCTCAGAAGTTGCTGATGCTGCCATGTCGTTGCTTGCTAAAAATCCCGATTTGATTTGCCAGATAATCGACAACCTGACCTCGGGAGCATTTAGTGGAATTGTGAAAGTTACGCGAGATGCTAAAATTCCCTTGCTTGGTTTTGTGAGCGAACAAGCTTCTGAAGGGGCTGTGTTTGTGATTTCGCGAAACTACCACCAAGCGGGTGTTGATGCTGCATTGATGGCACGAAAAATAATTGATGGCGCCAACATTGCACAAATGCCCATCGAGTTTGTTAGTAAAACCGATTTGATTGTCAATCAACAAGCTGCCGATTTTTATGGTTTAATTTTACCTAACGAATTGCTCGAGCATCCCAACTTGATTTTTATCCGAAACTAAACATCAACAAATTATTGGGTTATTGCAGCTAAACTCGCAATGGCTTTGTCAATTTTCTTAACAGGGTCAAAAGTGAGCGTAAGTTTATTCTTGTTCTCCGATATTTTACACTTTTTGGGATTCATTTGTATCCATTGTAATATTTGGGTGAAAGTAGCCGATTGATAAAATGGTGATTTGTTGTTGCTGATAAAATAACATACCATTTTATGGTTTTTAAGCACAATGCGTTCAATGCCCAAATCAATGGCTTTCCAACGAAGGCGTACTACTGCAATTAGTTCAAGCGCCAAGGGAGGTATAGGGCCAAATCGGTCGGCCAGACTAATTTCGAATTTTGCCAAATCCTCATCGTTTTCTATGCTGTCTAAATCGCGGTAAAGCGACATTCTTTCGGGGGCACTGTTAATGTAGCTCTCGGGAAAACGCATCTCCATATCGGTTTCGATGGAACAATCGGAAATAAATTTTAACTGCATAAAAGCACTGCTCGCATCTTCTTTTTGATCAAAAATGTCTTTAAATTCTTCTTGTTTTAGCTCTTGTACCGCTTCGTTCAATATGCGATGATAGGTTTCGTAGCCAATATCGGCAATAAAGCCACTTTGCTCGGCTCCCAGTAAATTACCGGCACCTCTAATGTCGAGGTCGCGCATGGCAATGCTAAAACCACTGCCCAGTTCCGAAAACTCTTCAATGGCTTTTAATCTTCGCCGTGCTTCGGGCGAAAGGGAGCTCAACGGTGGTGCTAACAAATAACAAAAAGCTTTTTTATTCGATCGGCCAACACGTCCGCGCAACTGGTGCAAATCGCTTAGCCCAAAATTTTGTGCGTTATTTATAATAATGGTATTGGCATTGGGAATATCGAGGCCACTTTCAATAATGGTGGTAGAAATTAGTACATCGTATTTGCCATCGATAAAGTCGAGCATGGTTTTTTCAAGTGCCGCCCCTTCCATTTGGCCGTGTCCGACAATAACCCGTGCTTTGGGCGATACTTTTCGAATAAAGTTTTCCATTTCGTAAATATTCTGCACCCTGTTGTGTACAAAAAAAACCTGTCCGCCACGGTCAATTTCACAGTCAATTGCTTCTTTTATAATGGCTTCGTTAAAACCATGTACCTCGGTAATAATTGGATAACGGTTGGGCGGTGCAGTTTGAATAACCGATAAATCGCGGGCGCCCATGAGCGAGAATTGAAGTGTGCGTGGAATGGGGGTAGCGGTCAATGTCAATGTATCGACATTCATTTTGAGCTGCTTTAGTTTTTCTTTAACCGAAACGCCAAATTTTTGTTCTTCGTCAACTACCAGTAACCCAAGGTCTTTAAATTGAACATCTTTTCCAACCAAGCGGTGAGTGCCAATTACGATGTCAATTTTTCCTTCCTTTAATTCCTTTAAGGTTTCTTTTATATCGCTGCTTTTCCGCAAGCGGCTTATGTAGCCTACTTTGGCCGGGAAATCTTTTAATCGCTCGGTGAACGTTTTGTAATGCTGAAAAGCTAAAATGGTGGTGGGTACTAAAATAGCAACTTGTTTACTGTCGGCCACGGCTTTAAATGCAGCTCTTATGGCTACTTCGGTTTTGCCAAAACCAACATCGCCACAAACGAGCCGATCCATGGGCATTAATTTCTCCATGTCGTCTTTTACAGCCTGAGTTGCTTTGTATTGATCGGGTGTATCTTCATAAAAGAACGATGCTTCGAGCTCTTGCTGAAGGTAGCTGTCGGGCGAAAATGCAAAGCCCTGTTCTTTTAAGCGTTCGGCATAAAGGGCAATTAAATCTTTGGCAATATCTTTTACTTTGCTTTTGGCGCGGCTTTTCATTTTTTGCCATGCACCGGTACCTAATTTGTTGAGGTTGGGGTCAGTACCTTCTTTTCCTTTATATTTCGAAATGCGGTGCAACGAGTGGATATTTACCAATAACGAGTCGTCATCTTTGTAAACCAGCCTGATGGCTTCCTGCATTTTACCGTTCACCTCGGTTTTTACTAAACCGGCAAATTTTCCTATTCCATGGTCAATGTGAACTACAAAATCGCCGGCGTGAAGTTTGTTGAGTTCTTTTATTGTAATCGATTCTTTCGACTTGTTGGCGGTTTGTAATTTGTAACGGTGGTAGCGTTCAAAAATTTGATGATCGGTATAAACCGTGATTTTCAGGTCGTGATCGATAAAACCCTGGTTGATGGTAAAGTTGAGTGGTGTAAAGGCTACATCGAGGTCGCGGTCGGCAAATATACTTTGTAAACGCTCAATTTGCTTTTCGTTGTTCGAAAGAATGTAATTGGTGTAACCTTCTTTCGTTTTTTTCTTTAAATCGGCAGCCAGTAAATCGAAATTTTTATTGAATAGTGGTTGAGGTGAAGTATTAAATTGAAAGGTGGTTGAATTGGGTAAAATGTGTTGGTTGCCAAATTCGATGCATCTAAAACGGTTTAGGTTTTCGGAAATAGTTTGGGCGCTACAAAGGGTTTCTGTATCAAAGGGAAGTTCATCGGGTAAATGGTTGGCTAAGTCGGTTGGAACTTGATCGATTAAATCGAGTGTCAATGTTAAGTCGTTCAGTGCAATATAAAAATGAGTAGGCAGAAATTCCAAAAAATTAACCCTTAACTCGTCGTTTAGTCCTGTTTGAATATTTGGAATAATTGAAATGGAATTGAGCTTTTTGATTGAAAGCTGGGTTTCTATTTCAAAACTTCTGATTGATTCAACTTCGTCACCAAAAAAATCAATTCTTAGGGGTTCTTCGTGTGCAAACGAAAAAATATCGATAATGCTTCCACGTACCGAAAACTGTCCGGGCTCAAAAACGAAATCAACCCTTTCAAATCCATATTCAAACAGTACTTCGTTGATAAATTCAATGGTAAGTTTATCGTTGACTGAAATTTGCAAGGTGTTTTTTTTCAATACCTCTGGCGAAATTACTTTTTCGGCTAGGGCTTCGGGGTAGCTAATAACCAAGCAAGGATCGGATTTATTCAATTGGTTCAGCACTTCGGTGCGCTGTAGAATGTTTTCTTGCGAAATTTGGCCATGTTTGGTCATTCGTTTAAACGACGAAGGAAAAAACAATACCTTGCTGTTGGCACAAAAAAGTGTTAGATCGTCGTAAAAGTAGGCCGCTTCTTCTCTGTCGTTTAATACAATTAACATTGAGGAGCCAAGGTTAGAAAGGCTCGCAAACAGTATTGCTGCCGATGAGCCTGTTAAACCTTTGGCGTGAACATCGTTTTTATCGTTTTTTAGGCTTGTAAAAAAAATGTTTACAAGTGGGTGTTTGGTATATTTACCTAAGAATTTTTCACTATTCATAATTGGGTGCAAATATACCAAGAAAAAAAGTGAATCGTAATTGTTTTATACTTGTTAATTATTGAAGTATTTTGCATTTATAGAACAAAAATGTATTATTGACTTGAAACAGTTTTCAGTTTCCCAAAAATCATGTAAATTGACAGCGGTTTTAAGCATTAATTTTTAACTTTAAGAGGAGAAAAACAAGTTGGCTATTCTTTTTTAAATAGAAAAACATAAATCTTAAAAACTTTTCTGCATTTTTGTGTAATAGTTTGTAACATAATGTTTTTTGCTTTTGCTTTTAATCCACGAGAAAACTAAATAATTTTGAAATGGCAGATTCTATTGACCAATTAAGAGTAAGTTTTGTTGAAGAAACTCGCGATTTAATAAACGAGCTGGAAGATGTATTGCTTTCGCTTGAAGTTGATTCGGTCGATTCAGAAACAATTGATCATATATTCAGAAGTGTGCATACCATTAAAGGTAGTGGTGGTATGCTTGGATTTGATAAAGTGTTGGAAGTAACCCACGACCTTGAAGATATTTATGATAAGGTACGGGCTGGCTCAATTATATTTACCAATGATCTGAAAGAAATTTCGCTCGAAACCATTGATGTCTTGAAAACGTTATTGGCTAACGACGAAAAACTTAAAGATGACGATAGAATTAAATTTGCCAACTTGTGTCGTAGAATTGAGCTGTTTGAAATTGCGGTTCCTGAGGGTGCCGATAATTTACAGAACGATACGGTGCTTATTAAAAATCAAAAAAAGAAGTTTGCTACTTTTCTAATTAAAATTAGTAATAAACCTAAAGCATTCGAAAAACTTTACCTATTAGTAGAAGAACTTTCGCAATTGGGCGATTGTCTCGCTTTTTCGAAAGTGGGACAATTGGTAAATTTAAACGAATTTGGTGAAAATAAAAAAGATGCCGATTGGATTTTATTCTTGTCTACAGGTGAGGGAGAGCTCGCCATTGACGAAATATTCTCGTTGGTAATCGATAGCATTTCGTTGAGAATAACAAAAATTACCGATGGCAATTTGCTAGCTGTAAGCCAAGCTAACGATTTATTAGTTAGCGCTAAAAACTCTATATTCAAAAAAAGTGAAGAGCAGTTGATCGAAATTATTCATCAATTTTCAGATCAAATGATCATTGAGGCTGACGAAACAGCCAAAGATCGAAGCCAGGAAAAAACTTCCGATGATTCCTCGGCAACCAACAATGTAATTAACAGTATCAGAGTTTCGACCGAGAAGATTGACCAGTTAATGAACTTGGTTAGCGAAATGGTTACCTTGCAGGCGCGCCTGAATTTGCTGGCCGAAGAATCGAACAACGAAGATCTTATAAACGTTGCTGAAAAATATGGTTCTTTTTCAAAACAATTGCGCGATAATGCCTTTAATATTTCGTTAGTGCCTTTTGGAGTTACTATTACCCGTTATAAAAGGCTTGTACACGACTTGTCGGAACAGCTCAATAAAAAAGTTGAATTCCTGACTGAAGGCGAAGATACCGTTCTCGATAAAAAGATTATTGAACAACTTTCGGACCCCATTATGCATATTTTGCGTAATTGTGTCGATCATGGAATTGAGAATGTCGAAGATCGTTTAAAAGCGAATAAACCTGAGGCAGGTAAAATACTAATGAAAATTTTTCACCAAAGCAATAATGTGATCATCAACATTAGTGACGATGGTAAGGGGCTTGATTTGAAGCGAATAAAGGAGCTTGGGATTGAACGAAAACTGATTTCAGCCGATCAACAAGTTACCGATAACGAATTGATAAACCTTGTGTTTTTGCCAGGCTTTTCGTCAGCAAAGATTATCTCGAACGTGTCGGGAAGGGGAGTGGGCCTCGATGTTGTTAAACGTAATATTTCCGATATCAGAGGAAACATCGAAATAAATACTGAAGAAGGAAAAGGAACTAGTTTTATTATAAAATTACCGCTCACTTTATCAATTATTGATGGCCTGCAAGTTAAAATTCAAAATCGCGATTTCATTATTCCTTTAATTCAAGTCGATAAAATATTGACACTTAGTAGTTTGGAGCAGGAGTCGATGCTTAGTCAGGTGATGACCATTGAAGAAAACCGAGTTCCATATTTCGATTTAAGGGCCGATTTTGAAATTGAAGGCGAAATACCTGAACGGCGCGAAATTGTATTGGTGTCTTATGAAAACGAAAAAGTAGCCTTAATTGTTGATACTGTTATTGGTGAAAACCAAACCGTATTGAAATCTCTGGGCAAGCATTATAAAAAACAAGACTTTTTTGCAGGAGGAACAATTCTTGGCGATGGCTCAGTAGCGTTGGTTATCGATGTTAATAAAATAGTAACTGAATTTTCAAAAAAATAAAAACTAAGAATATGGAAGAGGTTTTTCACACTTATCTCACGTTTTCTCTTGATAAAGAAAATTTTGCACTTAGTGTCGATCATGTTGAGAAAATACTCGAATACCAGTCGGTTACCGAGGTTCCCAAAGCGCCCGAGTACATGCTTGGCGTATTCAATCTCAGGGGCGAAGTAATTCCCTTGGTTGATACCCGCATAAAATTTGGGATGATAAAATCCGAAATCACGTCATCGACTTGTGTTTTGGTTATAACCATTAATAACGAGGGCGAAACCCTAAAATTAGGGGCTATGGTCGATAGTGTTAAGGAAGTAATCAAGTACAACACTAACGACATTCAAAAACTGCCCACGGTTGGCAAGCAAAGTAAAACCGAGTTTCTTAACGGAGTGTTAAAAATAAACGACAAATTTATTTTGTTGCTTAATGCTGACAAAATATTCTCTGTTGACGAAATAATTGAATTAAGAGCCGAAAATTTTGAGTTGGGATAATGAGTTTTAACGACGTACAAAATATTTATTCACAAAAGCTTGAAGAAACTGAATTTAAAAAAATTCAAGACTTTATGCTTAAAAATCTGGGTGTTAAACTGAGCCCGATTAAAATTGTGATGGTAAATTCCAGGCTAATTAAGCGACTTCGGGCTACTGAAATCTATAATTTCCCCGATTATGTAAATTATGCATTGTCGGTTGAGGGCAAACGTTCAGGCGAATTACAATCTATGATTGACGAACTGACTACTCACAAAACTGATTTTTTTAGGGAACCCGAGCAATATGAATTTTTGAAAAATTCGGTTTTACCTGAAATACACAACTCGCGAAGTACTTTTTTCAAAATATGGAGTGCCGGATGTTCAACAGGCGAAGAGCCATACACCCTGGCAATGCTGCTCGACCAATATCAGCAAAACAACGCTGGCTTCGATTATTCAATCGCTGCTTCGGATGTCAGTAACGGTGTTTTAAACAAAGCAATTGCAGGTGTTTACAAAGCGCCGATTTTAAAAGATATTGATTCTGCGTTGATTAAAAAATATTTTACACCTAGTAAAATTGAAAGCGAAAACACCTACACGGTGAACAAAGCACTTAAAGATAAAATCAATTTTTCGATTATTAATTTAGTAGATCATTATAAATTTATGCCTAACTATTTTGATGTTATATTTTGTCGTAATACCTTAATCTATTTCGAAGAAGAGGCTAAACGCGAAGTGGTTAGGAAGTTTATCAGTAAAATAAAACCAGGTGGTTTTTTGTTCGTAGGTCTTTCCGAAACGGTATCGCAGTATTCAAAAGACATTAAACAAGTAAGCCCAAGTGTGTACAAAAAAATTATATAAGCAATGGAGAAGAATCAATTGAGCATATTGCTAATCGAAAGCCATCAAAACGTGGCCGATGAAATCCGTAAGGAATTAAGTGATCAAGGATTCAAAGTATCTACTTCAAAATCGACCGATAGTGGAATGCTACGTGCTCAAGCTCACCCATTTAATTTTTTTATTGTAAACTGTGGAGCCGACGGCAAACAAGGCTTTAATTTTGCGTACGACGTATGTAAAATCGAAGGATACACAAAGCCCTATTTCATTTTTGTTTTCAATCCGTCGGTCAAAGTTGATGTGAGGTTGCGAAAATTCGAGTATCCTTTCGATATTATTAGGTTGCCTTTCGATGCGAATGAGCTTAGGATTAGGATAAACAAGCTGCTTGTTGCATCCTCAGTGGATAAAAAACAGTCCGAACCAGAGAAATCGCAAATAAAAGGAAGCAAAAATCAAGATAAAAAAACTGCTGAGGTTAAAAGTAAAAGTCAGGTGCAGGTTTCTTCAAAAGTATTATTGGTCGAAGACAACCCGCTGAATCAAAAAGTACTTGGCATGTTTATTTCCCGTTTGGGGTTCGAATACGATATTGCTTCGAATGGACAAATGGCGGTTGATTTAAGTAAAAAAGAAAACTACCCTTTTATACTAATGGATATATACATGCCCGGGATGGATGGCACCGAAGCGACTGAGAAAATAAGGGAATATGAACTGTCGGGTACTCATCGGGCTCATATAATTGCAATAACCGCCAACGAATCAGAAGAAAGCGTTAAACGCTGTTACGATTCGGGAATGGATGATTATTTGGTAAAACCATTTACCCTCGAAGTATTGAAAGAGAAATTGGTTTAGTTGTTGTATTTTGAATAGCTTAGACAAAATAAAATATTTAAAGCAAGGGGAGCTTGCCATTGTTTCGGGCGATACTAAAGTGTTTACAATATTAGGATCGTGTGTAGCAGTGGTGTTGTGGGATGAACAATCCAAGATTGGTGGTGTAAATCATTACCTGCTGCCAAATTGGAACAATAAAGGTGCTCCCGATGTACGTTATGGCGACATTGCAACTACCGAGTTGCACGATAAAACCATATTGTCGGGGGCGGTTAAAAGGCGTTTGATTGCTAAAATTTATGGCGGAGCCAGTCTGTTGAAACTCGATGGGGCTGGTTTTAATATTGGACAGCGAAACATCGAAATTGCTAAACAAAAGCTGCGAGAGTTACACATACCCATAGTGGAGGAGATGATCGGAGGTAATACGGGAAAAAAAATTCTTTTTGACCCGCAAACCGGACATGTGAAAGTTGATGAAATCAGAAATATTAATTTTTAGGTTGATAAATGGGTGATCTTAAGAAAAAAATAAAAGTATTGGTGGTCGACGATTCTGTAATTTTCAGACGTGTATTGGCCAACGCCGTTGAATCAGATATCGAACTTGATTTAATTGGAACTGCACACGATGCTTTTCAGGCTATCGATATAATCGAAAAGAATATTCCCGATGTGATTACTCTCGATATCGAGATGCCACAAATGGACGGCCTTACCTTTTTGGAAAAACTGATGAAACAGCATCCCATACCTGTCATCATTGTTTCAAGCTTAACCAAAGGAAATAAAGAAATTTGCTTAGATGCAATGTATAAAGGGGCTATCGATATTATTCATAAACCCGAAAAACTGAAATCAAATGAAAATCTTTTTGATTTTTATGCTTTCGTTTGCGAGAAAATTAAAGGCGCTTCAACTGCAAATGTTAGGCTTAAACAACGGCAGTTAGTTGACCTATCGTCCATTAGGATGGAGTCGCCCCGAATACAGGTTATTATTCCCACAAATAAAATTATTGCAATTGGGGCATCGGCGGGCGGAACTACGGCCATCGAATTTATTTTAAGGGCACTACCTGCCACAATGCCTGGTATTGTTATTACACAGCACATGCCAAAGGGTTTTACCAAACTTTTTGCCGACAGGTTAAATACGCTTTGCGAAATGGAGGTTAAAGAAGCCGAAGATGGAGATGAACTCTATCAGGGGCGCGTTTTGATTGCTGCCGGGGGTAAACAAATGGAACTGACCGGAAGCGTGGGGCGTTTTCGCGTAAGTGTTAACGACAGTGAGCCTGTTAACCGTCACAAACCTTCAGTCGATGTGCTTTTTGACTCTGTTTCCCGATTTGCTAAAGATAAAGCTGTTGGTGTAATTCTCACAGGTATGGGTGCCGATGGTGCTAAAGGATTATTGAAAATGAAAGAAGCAGGAGCTTACACTGTAGCACAAGATCAAAAGTCTTCGGTAGTGTATGGTATGCCTTATCAGGCTTTCTTGCTTAATGCACACAACGAGGTTTTGTCTCTTCAGAAAATCCCTGATTTTTTGATCGAGCGGTTTAAAAAATAGCTTTATCAATATTGGTTTACAAACTCAAGTTTTGATTGCTCTATTGTAGTATCTTATCGGTTAAATTGCAAACGTTCACCCTTTTGGGCTTCGTCAAATTCACCGTTTTGAAAAGCTAAATGTCCATTAACAAATGTTGATGTAATGCTGTGGCTAAATGTTTCGCCTGTAAATGGCGACCATTTACATTTATACAGAATGTTCTCTGGCGATACAATCCAATTGTTGCTTGGGTTTATTATTACCAAATCGGCTTTATAACCTTCTCGAATAAAGCCGCGATTGTCGATTTGAAACAAAATGGCTGGATTATGGCACATCATTTCAACTACTTTTTCGTAGGTGAAAATACCTTGTTTTACCATTTCGAGCATGCCCACCAGTGAATGTTGAACTAGTGGACCTCCCGAAGGTGCTTTAAAATAAGAATTGTTCTTTTCTTCCAAAGTGTGTGGTGCATGATCGGTAGCTACCACATCGATTATGCCAGTATTAATGGCTTTTTGAAGTGCGTGTTTGTCGTGCTCGGTTTTTATCGCAGGGTTCCATTTAATAAAGTTTCCGTGGGTTTCGTAATCGCGCTCATCAAACCAAAGGTGATGGACACATACCTCGTTGGTGATCTTTTTATTGGCAAGCTTTCCTGGGCTGAATAGCTCCATTTCGATGGCCGTTGAAAGGTGGAGTACGTGTAAACGGGTGTTGTATTTGTGAGCCAAATTGATGGCTTTAAAAGTCGATTGGTAACAAGCTTTGGCGCTTCTGATTTGGGGATGGTATTTTACCGGCATGTTTTCGCCATATTTTTCAAAAAAATGTTGTGTGTTTTTTTGAATAATCGCTTCTTCTTCGCAATGCGTGGCCACCAGCATGTGTGCATTTTCGAAAAGTGTTTTTAGCCCTTCGCCTTCAACCAGCATATTACCAGTCGATGATCCCATGAAACATTTTATGCCACAAACATTGTTCGGGTTGGCTTTTAGCACTTCGTTGATGTTGGTGTTGGTTGCGCCTATGTAAAAGGAATAATTGGCCAGCGATACTTCGGCAGCCTTTTTGTATTTTTCTTCGAGCAAATGCACGGTGGTGCTTTGTGGGTTGGTGTTGGGCATTTCCATATATGACGTAACTCCACCTGCCACAGCTGCTTTAGCCTCGGTGTATATTTCGCCTTTGTGAGTTAATCCTGGCTCTCTGAAATGTACTTGGTCGTCGATAACTCCGGGGATTAGCATTAAACCAGTAGCATCAATAATGCGGTCGAAATCTCCGCTTGGTTCATTGCTTAAAACTTGTTCAATGATGTCGTTTACGATAACTACCGACCCCACAAAACTTTGGCCTTCGTTGATAATAGTCGCGTTTTTTATAAGTGTTTTCATTTTATGTTGCAATGGTTATTTATAAAAACAGCTCCGTGGCAGGAGCTGTTCAATTATGCTGAAATTGTTTTGTATTTTGTGAAAAAACTTCGCCATTTCATTTTAATAACTCCAAATAAAGCTTCGCTAAAAATACCACCACTCATTTTTGAAGTGCCTTCCTGCCGGTCGATAAACACAATTGAAACTTCTTTTATTTTTGCTTTGTGTTTCCATGCTGTAAATTTCATTTCAATTTGAAAGCCATATCCTTTCATTTTAATGTTGTCGAGATCGATGGTTTTGAGTAACTTATTTGTGTAGCATACAAATCCGGCGGTTGAATCGTGAACGGGCATTCCAGTAATTATACGCACGTACATTGAAGCAAAATATGACATTAAAACGCGACTAAGTGGCCAGTTTACAACGTTTATACCTGAAACATAGCGAGAACCCACAGCTAAATCGGCGCCGTTTTTACAAGCATTATATAAATGTGGTAAATCGTCGGGATTATGCGAAAAATCGGCATCCATCTCAAAAATAAACTGGTAATCGTGTTCTATTGCCCATCTAAAACCTCTGATATAGGCCGTTCCCAATCCAAGTTTACCCGAACGTTCAACCATGTGCAGTTTGCCTTCAAATTCAGTTATTAGTTTTTTAACGATGTCGGCAGTGCCATCGGGCGAATTGTCATCAATTACTAAAATGTGAAAATCGACAGGGAGTTGAAAAACATAACGGATAATTTTTTCAATGTTCTCCTTTTCTTTGTAGGTTGGTATAATTACCAAGTTTTCTTTCATAATGTGAAATTTCTGAAATGCCAAAATTATTTTGTAAAGTTACAAATGTAAGTCTTTTTTTTATTTCAATAACTTCGAAAAGTAAAATGTATAAGTAATGTGCAATAAGAAGGTCGCTTAATGCGACCTTTTGTGATAGTATTTACTCTAAAACATGCACTTTCCTTCTTTAAAGAACACTTCAACTCGAATCGTTTTTATACCATTTTTATTATCCGAAATATTAATCTTTATATCATTAATATCAGGCTGTTCTAATTTTATTTGGGCGATAACTGCATCAATTTTGCTTATATCGGTCGGAAGATCGAATGTGGCAGTTTCATCGTTCATTGAGCCTTTAACGGTATAAGTTGCCCCAGGCTTAAACCATAAATCGGCTATGCCTTCCTTAAATTTGAAATAGGTCCATACATCCGATGATCCCTTTTCTTTGAACTGTCCATTAATTGATGGGGCATAGCCAGCTGGCTTACCTAAACAAACAAAACTTGTTATGATATGGTGTTGAACCAGTCCGTTTTTAGGTGTAGCTGTAATATCGACCGAAGCGCCACAAAAGTTATTAATCGTAATTTCGGATGGCGACAAGTCATATTGTCCATCTCCTGTAATTTTTAGTATGGCAGATGTGGCACCCTCCTGGTAATAAAAAGCACCCGTGTTTGATTTAATGGGTATCGATGCGCCGCTAATTTTGCCTGATACAACAATTTCGTTGTCAATAGTAATAGAATATTTAAACTTACCGGTTCCGTTGCTACCGTTTTTTTCTTTAATGTTAATGTTTATACCACTGTAACATATTTTTGTGTTGTTGGTAACAACTGCTGAATAAGCCATGAAGTATTTAAGGTTTGCTTCCACCTTAACATCCTTGTTTGTTAAGTCAAAACTTTGGGATTTTTTTCCGTTCGCTTGAAAAATTCCTTCGATACCCCAATTTGAAAACTGGAGAATATCTCTTGAAAAGTTAGACGATGTAAGTGTTCCTGCTGATGTTTGTTCAGCTCCATACATGGTGTAGTATTTTTTGCCATCCTGAAATGGGCCTTTTTGACGAAATGTAGTCCACATTGGGTTATCTTCGGCTTGTATAAGCTTATTGTTGAATTTCACATCGAAAGGTTCTTCGCCTGGTTTAAGTATGGTCGAGGCCGATTTAAGGTGTGATTGAGCCGATTTTGTTTTTTCGATTGGGATGAGTTCAATAATAATGTCGTAATCGCCGGTTTGCGTTAAATAGGTTTCTTTTGGAAAAGCATGGTAAGCAAATCCTTCAGTATAAATGTAGGTTGTAAATTCGATGGGGATGTTTTCATTTACGTCAATATTAGGATCGTAAGCTAATTCTAATTTGCCATTTTTTACGTTGTAATCGTCCGATTTAAAGCCGTCGTAGCCAACAATATTTGTTGCACTGGCTCCATCAAATGTTACGTTAATTGTTTTGTCAATTACTAATTCGTCAGTTCCTTCTTCAACGAAATAAAAATTGAGCTTGGTGTCAAAAAAATTCAAGTCGAGCAATATAAGTGTAATGTCGTCGCCTGTTTCTTTGTCTTTTAGAGGATTGTCTAACAAGTTGCTGCAACTGTTGTTGACGAATAAAGTTACCAATATAATGGCAATTACTTTAACCGATTTTAGTATGTTTTTCATTTCGCTATATTTTTAGTGCTAGAAACTGTGAATTTTAAACGATAAACTCATTTTTGCAACGGGGTACAAAACATATTGGCTCAATTGTTTCTCTAATAATTCGGCTTGTCCGAAGTCGGGGTTGCCGGTTGGGGAAATGAGCCCCTCCGATACAATGCTTATTTTGGGCGGACCTTGGTAAAAAGTGCCCAATTCAAATGCAAAACCAACTGTTTTATTTTTACTGAGGGTACGGCCAAAACCAATTCCCAGATATGGCGATACCTTCAATTTTGGTTTTAAATCGAAGGTGAATGAACCCAATTTATCGACAGGTATTTCAATATCGCCATAGGGCATATTGCTTTTAGCTTGCCCAGCTATGTTAATGTTTAAATTATTGAGACCAAAGCCCGCTGAAACGAATAAGATTTTTGCTATGTAAAAGTCGTATAGCGCTAGTAATGAGCCTGTTTTGAGTTTTGCTTGCGCATTGAAGTCAATCCCCTCGAGGGTAAGATCCTGATTTAATGAAAAACCAGCCCAATCGTAACCTGCTCTCACGCTCATGCGTTCGTGGAATTGAAACACCACATCGCCACCAACGCCCATGGTTGAGCTTTTTAGTGATGCTCCAATCGATAAATCCTGAGCATTTGATAATGTTGCTGATAAAGCAATCATTAAGGCCATTAAGGGAAATGTTTTAAAATGATTTCTCATAACTGACAAATTTGCGTGATGTTGACTTCTATTTTGTATTGTTTTCTCAAGTTAATCTATTTTAAACAAAAAGACCTACTTTAAACAGGTATAAAGTAGGTCTTGTTCAAATATATTTTTGTTTTTTTTAATAATAGAAGAAACGATTTTAATTTTTTTTGTTTTGGTTCATTATTGAAAAATCACGGCCTGCATTAAAGGCTCTTAAGTTTAGGGTTACGATGTCTTCGCCTTTGCGTTCAAAAATTTGACGTATGCTTTCTTCAATATTTTCAACAGGAATTTCAATAAAAGGCGATGCAGCGCCCAGCATTACCATGTTTGACGCTTTCCCATTCCCAATTTCTTTTGCAATTTTGTCGGCATCGATACTTATCGAATGCGATTGTTTATTGATTGTGTCAAGAATAGTGGCAATGTCGGGGTAATTTGGGATGTTGATAAATGGGGTGGTATTGGTTACAATGTATCCATTGGGTTTTAGATAATTAATGTACCGTAACGATTCCATGGGCTCCACCGAAAGGATAATATCGGCTTTTCCAAGCGGAATAAGGTCGCTGGCAATGGGGCGATCCGAAATACGAAGGTGCGACATAACCGCTCCTCCACGTTGGCTCATACCATGTGTTTCGGCTTGTTTTAGGTGGTAGTTGTTTTTGAGCGACGCAACACCCAACACGGCAGCAATTGATAATATGCCTTGTCCTCCAACTCCGGCTAATATGATGTTTGTTTTCATTCGTTTTTTTTGATTTAAAATTGAATAAATAATAGCTGAATTATTGACAGCTGGTTTTGATTATTTTTCGATTTGCCCGTTTGTCGCGCATGGCTTTTTGTATGCACTCGCGGCGGGGAATAATAACCGAAACGCCCTTGAAATTAATTTCGTCGCGGATAATTTGAACCATTTGTTCGTGGTTCTTTTTATGTGGGATCAAAACTTTTATGTGATCGGGATCAACACCAATTCCTTCGCAAATTGATTCGATTTTTCCTTTAGCCGATGATTCTTGTCCACCAGTCATCGAAATTGATTCGTTATCGGAAATAATTATAACAATGTTTGAATCTTCGTTAACAGCGTCGAGCAAACCAGTCATGCCTGAGTGAGCAAAGGTTGAATCGCCAATAACACAGAGCGAAGGGAATAAACCTGCATCGGCTGCACCTTTGGCCATTGTAATTGATGCGCCCATATCAACACAGCTATTGATGGTTTGATAAGGTGGAAGTGCGCCAAGTGTATAACACCCGATATCGGAAAAAACATGTCCCGAACCAATTTCGTGCAATACCTCGTTCATGGCAGCATATAAATCTTGATGGCCACAACCTGCGCAAAGTGCAGGTGGACGTTGTGTAATAATATCTATTGATTTTGTTTCGTTACGATATTCTAGGTTTAGTGCTTTTGCTACTAGGTCGGGGTTCAGTTCACCGTCGCGGGGCAATGTTCCGTCAAGTCGTCCTTTAACTGCTTTACCTTTTCCAAAATAATCGCTCAGTTGTTCTTCAACAAGTGGGTAGCCATCTTCAATAACCAGTATCTCGTCGCAATTAGCTTCGAGTTCATAGATTAATTTTTTAGGAAGCGGGTATTGTCCTACTTTTAATACTGAATATGGAATTTCGTTGTTGTCGAAATTTTCCATGAAATAGTTATAGGTAATTCCACAACAAATAACTCCCAGTTTAGCCTTATTGTTAAGCAAAAGTGTATTGTAATCGGAATTTTCTGACATGTTGATTAAGGTTTCCTGACTGTCGAGTAGCATTTTATACCTACGACGGGCTATGGCAGGCAGTAGCACAAACTGACGCGGATCAGTTGGCATCGATGGTTTGTTCTCATCGCGAGGCGAACTGGTTTCAACACCTGCCCTGGAGTGGGCAAGGCGCGTTGTAATGCGCATCATTACCGGTATTTTGGTTTGCTCCGATAAATCGAAGGCAAATCGTGTCATTTGATAAGCTTCTTGTTGGTTCGATGGTTCAAGAATCGGAATCATGGCAAATTTGCCGTAAAACCTTGAGTCTTGTTCGTTTTGAGAAGAGTGCATTGAGGGATCGTCGGCTGCAACAATAACCAATCCTCCGTTTATTCCGGTAATTGCTGAATTGATGAACGCATCGGCGGCCACATTAAGCCCAACGTGTTTCATACATACCAAAGACCGTTTTCCGGCATACGACATGCCCAAAGCAGTTTCCATGGCTGTTTTTTCGTTGGCCGACCATTTACGGTGTATGTTTCGCTCAATGGCAAGTTTGTTTTCCTGAATGTACTCTGTTATTTCGGTCGAAGGTGTTCCAGGGTATGCATAAACCCCCGAAATTCCGGCATCTACAGCTCCTTGCCCAATCGCTTCAACTCCCAGTAATAAGTTTTTTGACATCGTTATAATTTATGATTTTACGAGTGCCAAATTTATAAAAAATTTTCAACTATAAATGGTCGCAACAATTGTCCGGCTCGAAGCTCTTTTTCGGAATTCACAAAGGTAGATTCCTTGCCATGTGCCCAGGTTTAATTCGTGGTTGGTAATGGGAATAGTTAAGCTGGCCCCAAAAATCGATGATTTGATATGGGCGGGCATATCAT
>DATERL010000058.1:0-21225 GCA_035271585.1 Prolixibacteraceae bacterium | reverse complement strand
CGTCATTGCGATCCGCCAGTTGGCGGAGAAGCAATCTCTAACTTTTACCGGACAACAGTGATTTCTTTTATGTAACTTTTAATTGAATAAGCTAGTTGAATATATTCATTTTAAAATGCTTTGCAATAATTTTAATTTTATTCCGTTGTGGTTTTCAAGCCATAAACTGTAATGAAAATCAATTTCGGGCTACTAACGTTTCTGAATACATTTTATATACCTATAAACTAATTCAAATATTTAACTAAAATGAGTAAGCTTTTCATCTATTTAGCAGCTATTCTGGTTACTTTTATGGTAAAGTTTGGCTTTGCCCAAACCGATATTAACCAGTTGGCGCCAATTGACCCCGAATTACGTACCGGTGTGCTCGAGAACGGTTTAACCTATTACATTAGGCATAACGAAGAACCCAAGGAAAGGGCAAGTTTCTACATTATTCAAAATGTAGGCGCATTGCTCGAAGAAGATAATCAAAACGGTTTGGCTCACTTTCTTGAGCACATGGCTTTTAACGGAACCGAACATTTCGAAGGTAAAGGAGTATTGAATACCCTCGAAAAACATGGGGTGGCTTTTGGCCGAAACATTAATGCTTACACCGCTTTTAACGAAACGGTTTATAACTTGAGCGATGTGCCGGTAAAACGTGATGGATTGCTCGATACTTGTTTATTGATTCTTCACGATTGGTCGAATTACCTTTTGCTTACCGAAGATGAAATTAATGCCGAACGGGGTGTTATTACCGAAGAATGGCGTACTCGTCGAAACTCTTCGTTCCGTTTACGCGAGCAGTGGTTTCCTGTAATTTTTAAAGGTTCGAAGTGGGCTGTTCGCGATATTATTGGCGACACTACCGTTATTCGTTATCACGAACCCCAAACACTTCGAAGTTTTTACCACGACTGGTATCGAACCGATTTGCAAGCCATTGCCATTGTTGGCGATTTCGATGTGGATGAAGTTGAGCAAAAAGTAATTGAGCGTTTCTCGTCTATCCCGGCGGTGGCTGATGCACTGCCAAGACCAAAATTTGCTATTCCGCATCACAACGAAACTTATTATGTGCTGGCCACCGATAAAGAAGCGACCCAATCGCAGGTCAACGTTTATATTATTCATGATAACAACGATGGCGAAGAAAAAACATTGGCAAACTTAAAAGAAGATTACATTTCGTCGCTTTACAACTCCATCAGTAGCATGCGTATTCAGGAGCTACTGCAAAAAGGCACACCTCCTTTTGTTAACGGATTTACGGGTAAGGGTTCATTTGTACGTGGTTACGATGTTTATAATGTTAGTACTACTGCCAATACCAATCAGGAAGCAAAAGCACTTGAAGCTATTATGATTGAAACCGAGCGTTTAAGGCGCTTTGGAGTAAGCGAAAGTGAACTCGAAAGGGCGAAAATAAACCTTCTCACAGGTCTCGAAAGTCGTTACAAAGAGCGCGACAAAATTAACAACGACCGCTATGCTGCTGAGTATGCCGAGCATTATTTGGTGAAAGAAGCTGTTCCGGGAATCGAATTTGAATACCAGTTTGTGAACGAAATGCTTCCAACCATAACTGCGAAGGAAGTTTCGGAACTTGCAGCAAGGTGGATTAAAAAAGATAATCGGACCATTGTAATTACTGGACCAAATGATGCCGTACATATAACTGAAGCCGAAGCCAAAAATATAATTGAGAAGGTTGAAGCCATGGAAATTGAACCCTACAACGATGTGGCTTCTGGCTCATCGTTAATAGATGGCGAATTGCTAGGTTCTAAAATTGTAGCAAGCAAAAAAATTGAAGGTTACGATGCCGTTGAATGGACATTGGCCAACAACACCAAGGTAGTATTCCGCCATGCTGATTACGAAAAAGACAATGTTTCGTTAATGGCCTTCAGTAAAGGCGGGTCTTCAATTTGGGACGACCAGTACATACCTGCTACCGAAATGATCAATGTTTTTATGGAAGCTTATGGCGTTGGTCAGTTTGATGCCATTACGCTGCAAAAAATGTTGACCGGGAAAAAAGTATCAATTCGCCCTACGGTTGGCAATTTGACCGAAGGATTCAGTGGTTCTTCAACTCCTAAGGATTTTGAAACCATGATGCAGCTGCTGTATCTCTATTTCGAAAAACCAAATTTCGACCTTGAATCGCACGATGCGTTGATGTCGCGCTACATGGCTTTTGTGGCCAATATGGAAAAAGACCCACGCAAAATTATGCAAGATTCGCTATCGTTCATCAATGCCAATTACCATCCCCGCGTAAGGTCAATGAATACCGCTTTTCTCGAAGAAGTAAAATTCGAAGACATTAAGAATTTGTACCTTGATAGGATACAAGATGCCGGCGATTTTACCTTTTTCATAGTGGGAAATATTGAAGAGGAAACAGCCAAGGCGATGGTTGAAAAATATATCGGTTCGCTAAGTGACAACGAGCGTGAGGAAACTTGGGTCGATCGTGAGATTAATGCACCAAAGGGAAAAACAGAAAGAATAATTCCGGTCGCCTTAACAACGCCAAAAACCAATGTGAATGTTCGCTTTGTAAATAACGATGTTGAATACAAGCAGGAAAATGTGTTGGCCATGTCGGTGTTTCGTGGCATTCTCGATTTGAGATATACCGAAACCGTGCGCGAAGACGAGGGCGGAACTTATGGTGTTGGTGTTGGTGTTGCTTTATCTCAATACCCCGAACCTGAGGGTGTTGTTCGTATTAACTTCGATTGCGATCCATCAAAAGCCGATCATTTAAAGTCGATTATTTATCGCGAAATTGATAAAATTATTGCCGAAGGGCCTACCGAAACCGACTTTAATAAAACCATACTGAACCATTTAAAAGATAGGGAACAGGCACGTAACCACAATAGTTTTTGGTTAAGTTCATTGTATAATCTTTATTTTTCGGGTATCGATTCGGCCAATGAAGAGAATTACGAATTATTACTCAAAAACATGACTAAGAACGATATTCAACAATTTGTTGCCAAGTTTTTCAAAACAGCCAATGTGATTGATGTTGTTTTTGTGCCAAAAGACTAATTTTTAATGAATATTCAGTCTGCTTTTTAAGTATTTATTTCTCGCAGAGTGCGCAAATCACGCAGATAATAACGAATTGTTTTTCATTGTTATCAGCGTGATTTGCGCAACTTGCGAGATTTTTTATTTGTAAAAGTGTACAGTAAATTTACCTCTGAGCCTAAATGTGTTTTTTTATGACATTTTTTTACTTCCGATTACATAATTCAGCATATTGTGTGATAATATATTCGTTATTTTGCAAATCATGTTTTTAAAATGAAAGCCATTAAAACACGAATTTATGTATAAAGTTATTGCGGTTTCAATGCTGGTTTTTTTTATTATCGTTTCGTTATTAAGTGTTAACGCACAAGCTTTACAGCGAAAACAAATAACGGCGCTTCGGGTCGATAATCCTATCAAAATTGATGGTGTGTTAGATGAGCCCGAATACAATGTTGCTGCTATTGCTTCCGATTTTGTGCAAATGCAACCTTATAATGGTCAGCCATCTTACAAAGCATCGAAAGTTCAAATATTTTACGACGATTTTGCCATCTATTTTGGAGCAAAGTTGTACGATACTCCCGATAGTATTTATAGCTACATAACAACCCGCGATAATATGGGGGGATCAGATTATTTTGTGGTTTTTATCGATCCAAATAACGAGGGTTTGTTGGCGTACGAATTTATTGTTACGCCGGCCAATAGCCAAATTGATATGAAAGCAGTTCGTGGTACAGGTGGCGATTACGAAGACAATAGTTGGGATGCCGTGTGGCAAAGCGAAACGAAAATTGAGGAGGATGGATGGACTGTTGAAATGCGGATACCCTATTCGGCACTCAGGTTTTCAGTTAAAGATGAAATGGTTTGGGGAATCAACTTTATGAGGAACATTAGACGCTTTAACTCAAATAATTCGTGGAATTTAGTCGATAATAAAATTTCGGGTTTTTTACACCAAAGTGGGCAATTGTTGGGCGTTAAGAATATTAATCCTCCTGTGCGCTTATCTATTTCACCCTACGTGGCCCAGTATGTTGAGAATTATTCAGGAGAAAACAATTATATTTTTAAAGGAGGAATAGACTTGAAATATGGCCTTAGTGAAAGCCATACCCTCGACATGATGCTAATTCCCGATTTCGGACAAATTCAATCCGATGATAAAGAGTTGAATTTAAGCCCGTATGAGTTGTATTATGACGAAAAACGACAATTTTTTATCGAAGGCAATGAATTGTTTGAACGTGGCAATATCTTTTATTCGCGACGAATAGGATCACATCCCATTTTTAGTGATCAGCTGGCCGAAAAACTTTCAACCGATGAGGAATTCAAATTTAATCCGGCAACAACACAACTTGTTAACGCTACAAAAATTACCGGTAGAGATAAAAATGGTTGGGGAGTTGGTGTTATGAACGCAATGACATTGTCTGCTGTTGCCGAGATTAAAAACACTAAAACTGGGGAACTGCGGCAGGAAGTTACTCAGCCTTTTACCAATTATAATGTTTCGGTTGTCGAAAAAGTTATGAAAAACAATTCGTACATAAGTGTTATCAACACCAACTTATCGGTATTTAATAGCCCCTATAGTGCCAACGTAACAGCTACTCAATTTCAAATTAAAGATAAAAACCAAACCCACCAATTGTTAGGAGTAGGGCGTTTTAGCCATAAAAACACAGCCGATATTAAAACCGGTTACGGTTATGTGTTGGGCTTGAGTAAAATAAAAGGAAATTTTAGGTACTTGGCCCAGCGCAATGTTAGTTCCAATACGCTTGATTTAAACGACATGGGCTACCTGCAACGCAATAATATAGTGGAGCACAAAACCTCTTTTTCGTATAGAATATTTGAACCCTTTTCGATTTTTAAAAACTGGAGCACTGAGGTATGGTGGGATAATACCAGGTTGTTTTTGCCCAACAAACCTGTTGCTAACGAGTTGAGCTTTTGGACCGATGCCACTTTCAAAAATAATTGGTGGTTAGGTGTTTATTATGCGTATGATTTTGCCGAATCAGATTATTTTGAGCCCCGCTCAACCAATAACCGATACTATGTTATTCCCGAGCATCGGGTAGTAGAGCTCAACTTTAATTCCGATTACAACAAAAAACTACATTGCAACTTAAGTTCCGGCGCTTATATTATGAATATAAAAAACTATTGGGGAAATTGGTTTTATAATCACTGGGGCTGGAAGGCTTCGTCGCGTTTTAATGTAGGATACAGTTTATCCTTTAGTAACGATTATAATTCGAACGGCTTTGTTACAAAACAAAACAACGATTCAATCTATTTTGGAACCTACACCCGGGCAACTTTAATCAATACCATTTCGATGGGGTACAATTTTAATACAAAAACCGGAGCCGAACTCAGGTGCAGGCATTATCGCTCGGCCGCCAATTATAGCAATGAACTCCTTTTTCTTGAACCCGACGGGTCATTGTCTGCAGCGTATTTGACTGATAAATCGAACGATAAAAACTTCAACGCTTTTAATGTTGATATGATTTTTAAATGGGAATTTGCGCCGGGTAGCGAAATTTCGCTTGCCTGGAAAAACGAAATATTCCATGCCGACGAGCAGGTCGATTTGTCGTTTACCGAAAATTTTCGGAATACATTTAAGGCTGGCCAAACCAACAGTGTGTCGATTAAGATTTTGTATTATATCGATGTTAATGTGATTTCGAAATATACTTCAAAAGTGCATGGTAATACTCATAAGGCGATGCTGTAATTTGTGTTGTGTGAATGGAATGATGGATTAATGCAAAAAAATCGAACTGACAACTTTTTAGTATTTCAACTTTCTAAAAATCCAGTGTTTCAAAATTTTGAAGTCCATAAAGCTCATCCTTTTGAGCCCACCTTAGTTGAGGATTGATTTTATTCTCTTATTAGTCGTTCCTTGCCTAGTCCATCAATTCAATAAGCTTATTGATTACATTGGCTGCGCCTTCGAATATTACGCTAATTGGAGCGTCGAGCATGTAGCAAGGTGTCGATACAATCTTGTTTATAGTGTCTACAATCACTTCCGATCCTTTTGTGGTGATGTGTTTAGCGTCCAAGCTGTTTATGGCATCAATTGTATCTTTGTTGGAACCAATGGTAACTGTAATATTACCCAGTACGGTTGCCAACAGCACTGGCGAAATACACAATGCGCCTATTGGCTTTTTTAATTCTATTGAGTCGCGAATTGCTTTTTCAACCAATGGGTTAACCAGGTTGTCGGGGCCATCGATGGCATAAGTACAAAGGTTTTTGGCAACTCCAAAACCGCCTGGAAAAACTATAGCATCAAATTCTTTCGCTTCAAATGTTCTCAGTTTTTTGATGTTACCTCTGGCAATGCGTGCCGATTCGACAAATACATTACGGGTTTCGGCGCTTACTTCTCCTGTAACGTGGTCGATAACATGAAATTGGTTAATGTCTGGTGCGAAAATTTGATAGTTTACTCCCGATTTTTCGATAGCCAGAAGGGTGGCAACTGCTTCGTGAATTTCACTGCCATCGTACACTCCACATCCTGCGAGAATTACAGCAATTTTTTTTGGGTTCATTCCTTTTATAATTTTTAAAAAAGCATTCAATAAATCATTATTGAATGCCTGTGTCTTATTGATTTTATTCAACCCTAATTTGTAGGTTTTGGAACGTAAAAATAGAATTTAATTTTAATCAATTGAAAATAGCACCTTATATTTACTTTTAAGATAAAATGGTTTTAAAAAAAAGGATATATTTGCCGTTCAGTTAAAAAACTTGTAAAAGAATTTAATAAAATTAAAAAAAATGCAGAATAAAGGAGCTATTAGGCTATTTGCAATTTTGCTGAGCTTAGTCTGTCTATATCAATTGGCATTCACTTTTAAGTCGCAGCAAATCGAAGGCAGAGCCGAGAAATATGCGCAAGGTGATGCGGCTTTGAAAAGCCACTACCTCGACTCTATGTCGTCTGAAACAGTTTACAATTTCTTGGGCGTCCGTAAGTATACTTACAAGGATGTAAAGGCCAGAGAGTTAAATTTAGGTCTTGACCTTAGGGGCGGGATGAACGTTACCCTCGAAGTGTCGGTTCCCGATTTGGTGATGGCACTTTCGAACAACAGTAACGACGAAACTTTTAACAAGGCAATGCAAATTGCCCGTAAAAGGCTAAACGAAACTCAGGGAGATTTTATCACCCTATTTGGTGAAGCTTATAAAGAGGTTGATCCAAATGCTAAATTGGCAGCTAACTTTTTAACCCCCGAGTTAAAAGATAAAATTAATTTCAACTCGACCAATGCGATGGTCCTGACAGTAATCAGGCAAGAAGCCAACTCCGCTATCGACAACTCGTTTAACATTATCTCTTCACGTATCGACCGTTTTGGGGTAGCACAACCCAATGTTCAAAAACTGTCGCAACAAGGACGTATTTTAATCGAATTGCCAGGTGTTAAAGATAAAGACCGTGTACGTAACCTCTTACAGGGAACTGCATCGCTCGAGTTTTGGGAAACTTACGAAAATCAGGAAGTTTATCCGTATTTGCTCGAAGTCAACCAAATTATTAAAGAATCAAAAGGTACAGCTGATAAAGCTGTTGATTCTAAAGACAAAACAGTTGAATCTGCCGATAAAGTTGCAGAGTCAGATGACGAAGTTGCCGAAGCAACAAGTGATTCAATCGATAGCGATGAATTGTCATTGCTTGATGAATTAACGGCCAAAGGCGATTCGCTTAGCCAATCGGAAGACATGGCAAAAGATTTTCCATTGTTTTCGGTGTTAACACCCAACGTGAATAACCAAGGACAATTATTCCAAGGACCTGCAATTGGTGTTGCCCATTTTAGGGATACTGCTCAGGTAAACACCTATTTAAATATGCCTAAAGTTCGCTCGACCATTCCGCGCGATATGATTTTCCGCTGGCAACAAAAACCATTCGATGCCGAAGGAAAATTCTTTCAGCTTATTGCGTTAAAAGTTACAACTCGTGATGGAAAAGCTCCGCTAGATGGTGGCGCTATTTCAGATGCCCGTCAGGATTTTGGGCAAACTCAGGCTTCGGCCGAAGTGAACATGAGCATGAACAGCGAAGGTTCTAAAGTGTGGGCTCGTATGACCAAAGATAATCTTGGCCGTTCAATTGCTATTATGCTCGACGACTATGTTGTTTCCTACCCAACTGTTCAATCCGAAATTACCGGTGGCCGTTCAAATATTACAGGAAACTTTTCTGTTGAAGAAGCAAAAGACCTTGCCAACATGCTTAAATCGGGTAAAATGCCCGCTAAAGTCGATATTGTTGAAGAATATGTTGTAGGTCCATCATTAGGACAGGAGTCGATTAACGCTGGTATGTGGTCGTTTGTAATTGCATTTGCCTTGGTTCTTGCTTACATGATGGTTATTTACAGCTACCATGCTGGTGCTGTGGCCAACGTTGCCTTGTTGTTGAACTTGTTCTTTGTAATTGGTGTACTGGCATCGTTTGGTGCCGTGTTAACCTTGCCCGGTATTGCCGGTATTGTTCTTACCATTGGTATGTCGGTTGATGCCAACGTGCTGATATTTGAGCGAATACAGGAGGAAATTAAGTCGGGTAAAGGATTAAGACTTGCCATCGCCGATGGATATAAAAATGCACTTGCGGCCATTATCGACGGTCAGTTAACAACTTTGCTAACCGGTGTGGTTCTTTATTTCTTTGGTTCGGGTCCAATTAAAGGTTTTGCTACCACTCTTATCATTGGTATTTTAACTTCGCTGTTCACTGCGTTGTTTATCACTCGCTTAATTTTTGATCGTTTGTTGAGCAAAGACAAGAACATCAAATTTGTATCGGCACCAACTAGAAACTGGTTGATGAACACGAAAGTTAAGTTCCTTGAAAAAAGGAAAATCGCTTACATTATATCTGGTATCTTAATAATTGTATCAATCGGATCTATTGCTACCAAAGGCTTATCGTTAGGAATTGACTTCAAAGGTGGTCGTACTTATGTGGTTAGCTTTCAAGAAGATGTTAAGGTTTCAGATGTAGCTAACAATTTATCGACCGTGTTTGAAGCGTCGCCCGAAGTAAAAACTTTTGGCGCCAATAATCAAGTGCGCATCACAACCAATTATATGGTTGATAGCCACGACGAAAACGTAGATAACATTGTTGAAGATTTGCTATACCAAGGATTAAAACCAATGCTTGCTGACAATGTTTCGAAGGATGATTTTCTTGAAAACTACATACAAAGTTCAACCAAAGTTGGCCCTACCATTTCGAACGATATAAAGCGTAGTGCTTTAATCTCGATTGTTTTGGCGCTTTTCGTGATCTTCCTTTATATATTGGTGCGTTTTAAAACATGGCAGTATGGTTTGGGCGCGATAGTTGGATTATCACACGACGCCATTATTGTGCTGGGAGTCTTTTCACTTTTTAGTGGATGGTTGCCCTTCTCACTTGATATCGACCAAGCTTTTATTGCGGCCATCCTTACCGTGTTGGGTTATTCAATTAACGATACCGTGGTGGTGTTTGACCGTTTGAGGGAGTTTGTTGGTTTGTATCCAAAACGCGACGTTGAAACCAATATCGATAACGCAGTTAATAGTACTTTGCGTCGTACTTTTAGTACTTCGCTTTCAACATTTGTGGTGTTGTTGGCCATCTTTATTTTTGGTGGTGAATCAATCCGCGGATTCGCATTCGCTTTGATGTTGGGTGTTGTTATTGGTACTTATTCATCGGTGTTTATAGCCACGCCAGTTGCTTACGATAGCAAAAAGCGTGTTAAGAAAATTGTTGCACGTGTAAGCAAGTAAACATTTTATAAATGATATAATCTAAAAACCCTGTTCCTTAGGAATGGGGTTTTTTGTGCTTAAAATTGATTAGTGCCAACTTGCAATTGCTGCAATAAACTTATATTTGTTTTTATTCAAAATAACTTTCAATGTTTATAGAAGGCAATATTCAGAAAATGAGAAGCGTGAACAATCATCCTGTCGATTATTTTTTAATGGTCGGTAATCACGAAATAAATTTGAATCAATTTTTAAACAAGCAAATTACTTTTACGCACAACGGCATTATTCATTGTATTCACTGCGGAAAGCAAACTAAAAAGTCCTTTAGTCAGGGATTCTGTTTTAATTGTTTCCAAACAGCTCCCGAAGCCGATCAGAGTATCTTTAGCCCCGAATTGTCCTTGTCACAATTTGGTATTGCCCGCGACATGAAATGGGCCGAAGAGCACGATTTGATCGATCATTTTGTTTATCTTTCGATTACCAGTGGGCTAAAAGTGGGAGTTACTCGTTTTCATCAGATTCCTACACGCTGGATAGACCAGGGGGCCGTAGCGGCCATTAAATTGGCGCGAACGCCTAATAGGCATATAGCAGGAGTTATTGAAACGCAACTAAAGCAGCATGTAGCTGATACTACGCAATGGCAAGCCATGTTAAAAGATGTTTTTGATGGAAGTATTGATTTAGTTGAAGAAAAGAAAAAGTTGAGCGCTATGTTGCACCCCGAATTGCAAAAATATCTTATATCCGATAACGAAATATGCAATATTGAATACCCGGGAGATTTGAGCATTACAAAAATAAATTCGCTTAGTTTTGATAATACTCCTATCATTAAAGGCGTATTGAGTCGAATTAAGGGGCAATATCTTGTTTTTGAAAATGGCGATGTTTTGAACATTCGAAAACACAACGGTTATTATGTTTCTATTGAAGTTAATTGATGAAATATTCAATTGTTTAGAAACAATATTGCGTTCTTTTTTTAATTTTGGGGATTGTTCTTTTAATATAACTTTGAAAATACAATATTCAATAAAATGGAAAATATTGATTGGAAAAATTTAGGATTTGGTTACTCCGACACCAATTTTAATGTACGTTGTACATACAAAGACGGAAAATGGGGCGAGCTTGAAGTTTCGTCTTCGAACCAAATTACCATGCACATGGCGGCCACTTGTCTGCACTACGGTCAAGAAGCTTTCGAAGGCTTAAAAGCATATCGTGGTAAAGATGGTAAGATAAGGGTTTTTAGGATTGAGGAAAATGCCAAGCGTTTGCAATCTTCATCTCAAGGAATTTTAATGGCCGAATTGCCGATCGAAACCTTTAAGGAGGCTGTATTTAAAGTGATTAATTTAAATAGCGAATTTGTGCCTCCTTATGGTACCGGGGCATCGTTATATATTCGTCCATTGCTGATTGGTACTGGCGCACAAGTTGGCGTAAAACCGGCTACCGAATTTACTTTTATTGTATTTGTTATGCCGGTTGGGCCTTACTTTAAAGCTGGGTTTAAACCAACCGATTATGTTATTTATCGTGAGTATGACCGTGCGGCACCGCTGGGTACCGGAACCATTAAAGTTGGGGGCAATTATGCAGCCAGTTTGAAGGCCGGAGTGAGAGCACATAACGAAGGTTATTCATCGGTATTGTATCTCGATGCACGCGAGAAAAAATACATCGATGAGTGTGGCCCTGCTAACTTTTTTGGTATTAAGGGTAATTCCTATGTTACACCAAAATCGGAATCAATTTTACCTTCAATTACCAACAAGAGTTTGCGACAATTGGCAATTGATATGGGTATGGTTGTTGAAGAGCGAAAAGTTCTTGTTGACGAACTGGCCGAATTTACTGAAGCCGGCGCTTGTGGTACTGCCGCTGTAATTTCACCTGTAAGGAGCGTTTTCGATGCCGACAAAGATATTCGTTACTTTTATGGTGATGAACCCGGACCGGTTTCACAAAAACTTTACGATAGACTCATTAATATTCAATATGGCTGTGAACCCGATGACCATAACTGGGTTACAATAGTTGAATAAATATCCTTTTCTGAAGGTTTCAACCCCGTGATAACTGTGTTTTTTGTTCTAATTTGACCAGTTTTCACGGGATTGTTGTTTTTTTAATCAATCAAAACTTGACGTTCGTCACATCAAAACCTACTGTTCGTCACATCAAAAACATCATTCGTAAAAGTGCGCTTAAAAAATTTTATTACTAAGTAGTAATGTTCTATTTTTGAATTACAAACTTAAATCAAAACACCATGTTATACTTAGTTATTGGAATGATCGTTTTTGCAGCTGCTTTCGGAATTACTTTTTTAGTAGAATCGAAAAGCACTCATTAATTAATTATCTACATACCTCTACTTTTTAACAGTCATCAGCTGACTGTTTTTAAAGGAATGACATTGTGTAATGTCATTTTGTATTTATAGCATTTGTATTCAGTCTTTTATCTTCATTTTTTTTATCAACAATTCTTCGCCCCCTTGCAGTCATTTTTTATCAATAATATTTTTCTTCGATTTTTTTTATTTCTGAAAACCAATTAATTACTGTTCGTTATTGTTCAATATTAATAAGGTTTGATAAGCCGATATCATTTGCTTTGTAACATTAGTTTGTTGTGTTTTATAATCATTTGATTATTAATAAATTGAAATATTCACATCAATTTATCTAACATGCATAACATCAAAGTTGTTATTTATCTCAATACTCATATCTAATAATCTAATGATCTATTGTTATAAAATAGTTGTATTTTAACCGATATTTTTATTTAACGATTAAAATAAAGTAATATGAAAAATTTGTTTCTCGTTCTGTCATTAGTTTTGTTTGCTTTATGTTTAAATGCCGAAACTGGGCATAATTTATGGCTACGTAACACAAAAGCAAATCCAATAAACATTGAATGCAAAAAGAGTTCTCCCATGCTCAATATTGCCAAACTGGAATTGAAACAGGGATGGCAAGGTGAGGCTGGAGCTTCGGTTTCGCTGGTAATTAAGAAGAATAAAAGCATTACAGGCGATGGCTTTATAATTAGTAAACAAGGTATAGAAGCCAATAACGAAAATGGTATTCTATATGGCGTTTATGAGCTTTTACGCCGTCAACAAACTGGTACGCCAATAGGTGAAGAGCTTTGTAACCCTTCGTTTGATTTGCGTTTATTGAACCATTGGGACAATCTCGATGGATCAGTGGAACGGGGTTATGCCGGCAAATCAATTTTTTGGCGTGATGGCGACAATGCTTTAACAGTAACAGAGAAAGATAAATCATTATGGCATGAATACGCCCGCGCCAATGCATCGATTGGGATTAACGGTTCGGTGCTTAATAATGTGAATGCTTCACCCAATATGCTTACCCCAGAGCTTTTGAATCGTGTAAAAGAAATTGCCGATGTATTAAGGCCTTATGGTATTAAAGCTTATATATCGATTAATTTTTCATCGCCCGCAATAATTGGTCGTTTGCCTACTTCCGATCCGCTCGACCAAGCTGTAATAAAATGGTGGAACGATAAAGCAAAAGAAATATATCGCCTGATTCCCGATTTAGGGGGCTTTGTGGTAAAAGCAAATAGCGAAGGACAACCCGGACCGCAAGATTTTGGCCGAACACACGCCGATGGGGCCAACATGCTGGCCGATGCACTTAATCCCTTTGGCGGCATTATTATGTGGCGAGCTTTTGTGTATGTAACAAGCGACGAAGATAGGGCAAAACAAGCTTACAGCGAGTTTATGCCTTTCGATGGCAAGTTTCGCGACAATGTAATTGTTCAGGTGAAAAATGGCCCCATCGACTTTCAACCGCGCGAACCCTTTAGCCCGCTATTTGGGGCAATGCAAAAAACTTCGATCATGGCCGAGCTTCAAATAACTCAGGAATACTTGGGACATTCGGCACACCTCGCTTATTTAGCACCCATGTGGGCAGAGTTTTTGAATAGCGATACTTATCAAAAGGGGGAGGGGAGTACTGTTGTTCGTTGTACCAACGGAAGTATTTTTCCGCAAAAACTTTCAGCAATTGCTGGCGTTGCCAATATTGGATTGGACGAAAACTGGTGTGGTCACCTTTTTGGCCAATCGAACTGGTACGCTTATGGGCGTTTGGCATGGAACAGTTCAATGACTAGCGAACAAATTGCCGATGAGTGGATTAAATTGACTTTTGGAGGTGAGTTAAGCGATGGCAAGAATTCAAAAGAAGTTTATAAAGCCGAATGGGACGCAAATTTTCTTTCACCCGTTAAACAAATGATGCTCAATAGTCGCGAGGCTGTTGTGAATTATATGATGCCCTTGGGTTTACACCATATTTTCTCGGCCGACCATCATTATGGTCCTGGTCCTTGGTGGGCGCCTGCAAGTTGGCGAAAAGATTGGACCCCTCCTTATTATCACAATGCTAGCGAAAGTGGTATTGGTTTCGATAGGACCTCAACAGGAAGTAATGCCGCTGCACAATATCAACAAAAACTAAACTCGATTTTTGCCGATCCAGCAAGCTGTCCCGAAATATTTTTGCTTTGGTTCCATCATTTGCCTTGGGATTATCAAATGAAAAACGGACGTACTTTATGGGACGAAATGTGCTATAAATACGACGAAGGCGTGCAACAGGTTCGTGAGTTCCAAAAAACATGGGATAAAGCCGGTGCTTATGTCGATGCCGGACGTTTTAATCATGTTCAAAGCAAGTTACGCCTGCAAAGTGTAAATGCTCTGGTATGGAAAGATGCTTGTTTGTTGTATTTCCAGCAGTTTAGCAAATTACCCATACCGTTCGATTTAGAACGCCCAATGAATAACCTCAATGATTTAATTGAAAAGGATAGAAAAACTAGATGAAAATGAAAATAATATATCGTATTCTTACAATATCGGTTCTATTATCGGTTTTGTTTGCCAATAATGTGTTTTCTCAAAATCCCATTATTACAGATCAATTTACTGCCGATCCTTCGGCAAGGGTTTTTAATGGAAAAGTGTATGTTTTTCCTTCGCACGATATTCCAACTCCCCCCGAAAAGGAGGGACGCAAGGATTGGTTTTGTATGGAAGATTATCACGTTTTTTCCTCGGAGAATTTGACTGAATGGAATGATCATGGCGTAATTGTTAGCCAAAACAAAGTCGATTGGGTCGACTCTACTTCTTACAGCATGTGGGCACCCGATTGTATTGAACGAAACGGTAAGTATTATTTTTACTTCCCATCTAACACTATGGTTACCGGTCCCAACGGACGAAAAGGTTTTTCAATTGGAGTAGCGGTAGCCCAAAAGCCCGAAGGCCCTTATGTGCCGCAATCGGAATCAATTAAAGGTATTTTTGGCATCGATCCCAGCGTATTTATTGACCACGATGGCCAGGCTTATATTTATTGGTCAATGGGAAATATTTATGTGGCAAAATTAAATGAAAACATGCTTGAGTTAGATTCCGAACCACTCATTATTGACAATTTGCCCCAAAAAGGGATGAAAGAAGGTCCTTGGTTTTTCGAACGAAATGGAATTTATTATCTTACTTTTCCCCATGTCGAAAATAATATCGAAAGGCTTGAATATGCAACTGGGGATAACCCAATGGGCCCTTTCAAAATGAAGGGCGTAATTATGGATGAATCGCCGATGAAATGTTGGACAAACCACCATTCGATAGTAGAATACAATAAGCAATGGTTCCTTTTTTACCATCAAAATGCCTTTTCGCCCAATTTTGATAAAAATCGGTCAGTTTGTATCGATAGCTTGTTTTTCAATCCCGATGGTTCTATTCAAAAAGTAATCCCAACACACCGAGGGGTAGGGCTTGTAAACGCTGCTTCTCAAATTCAAATTGATAGGTATAGTAATAAAAGTGAAAGCGGAGTTCAGGTTGAATTTATCGATTCATTGAACACATTCATGGGTTGGAAAACTATTTTTCAAGAAAAGGATGCTTGGCTAAAGTTTAATGCTGTCGAATTCAGTAATAAGCGCAATAAAAATATTGAATTAAAAGCATTTTCGGAAAAAGGAAGTAAAATTCAAATTAGGTTAGATAACCCTAATGGAACTTTGCTGTCGGAAGTAGTGATTCCACCAGGTAAAGCTTGGTCAATTATTAGCGCAAAAATTGCGAATTATAAACCGGGTGTACACAATATAGTTGTAGTATTAAGCGCTGCCGAAAAGGTCGAAATTGATTGGATTCAATTTAAATAGGTTTTAGAATTTTTGTTCAAAATAAGATAAATTGCCTGTTTCGATGTCTATCGGGATTAGCCTAGTGACTAATTGATAAAAAACTCAGGGCCGATCAACTAATTTAAAAAATAGAATTATAGCTTTATCGGCCTTAAAAACTTCACAGGAACAAAAAAGAGTTGCAAAATTATATTTTGCAACTCTTTTTTGTTCCTGTGGAGAATATCGGAATCGAACCGATGACCTTTTGACTGCCAGTGTATCATCGAGCTCCTACTATCCGCTGATATTCAATTATATAACCAAAGAATGAAGTCGCAAAAACTAGCATTTTTACGCATGTAATGGCACGAAAAAGACACTCCAGATTAGCAATATGATTTAACTGCTTATTTGTCCTTACATGAAGATAGGGTCTCGGGCAACTGAGACACTATTTTTCATATTTGATCCATACATAAAAAGTCCCCCAGAAAAATCTCATTTTTTGCCCAGGAAAATTTTTCAAATTCGCATCTTAAATATTAATTCCGAAAAAATCACACAGATATGCTTTTGCATAAATATAAAATCGATAAAAATTGACATGCCGCTAAAAAGTGTATTCAGAGCATATACATAGCACAAGGTCGCCAAGCCTCTACTCCAGTAGACTTCATGTTTTTTTTCATGAGGTGGCTGGTTGAAAATGCAAGCAAGTACCTCCTCGTATTTTTCCCATTGTGTGCTTGGTGAAAACTGGAGTAACCTTACTTCGAAATAATTGTCGCATTCTCACCGTCAGATTAGGAAGTTGCAAATGTGAGAAATTACGTTGGATTTTTGTTTTACTACCAATAACCAAAATTAATAATCATGGAAAAAATAATTGTAATCACCAAAGAAGATTTCGACAATTTTAAAAATGAACTGCTAACTGAAATCAAATCACTTTTTGAATCCAACATCAAAAAACAACAATGGATCAGGAGTAAAGATGTTCGTGAAATGTTGGGGATATCTGATGCCAAGTTGCAGAACATGCGGATTAACAAAACTATACCAGCATATTATCTGGATGGAACTTGGTTCTATAAATATGAAGAGATTGTTGAAGTGATGGAAAAGAATAAACTTAAATAAATGCTTTTACTTGGAAGTTGATTCTTTGCCCAATTGGGTAAAAGCTATTTTATATAATAATTTTGAGTTTTTTGAAGACTAAACTTTTAATGGTTTATCATCATATTCTGTTTATATAATTACATCAAGCCAAAGCCAAATACACATTACTTATAGTCTCCTGCCTTATTCCCAAGTATCTTCTGGTTATAGCAATGCTGGAGTGCGAGAAAATGTCCGACAATAGGACTAATGCATTTTCACTTTCATTCATATTCTCATATACTTTACGAGCAAATGATTTTCTTAATGAATGCGAGGAAACCTGAATCCTTTTATTGTTGAAGATTGTTTTTAGAAGTGCATTTATTGATTGGGTTTTAAAAACCGTATTTTTTTGGGAAATGAAAATATAATCTTCATCGTTAAATTTTATTTCTAATTCATTGAGTTTCGATACCAGTTTTCCATATGCTTTCTTAACAATTTCATTAACGGTAATCACTCTTTGCTTCTTCGTCTTTTTTTCAATAATAATTATTTTATCATCGGAGAGTTGAGAATGCGTAATATTTAAAACATCAGAAATTCTCAAACCTGAATTAATTGAGAAAACGATATAGAATCCGATTACACATTTTTTACTATCACCTAAAAGTTTAAATCCTGTGTTTAATGCACTATCGTATTCAATATAATCACTTGTCTTATTCATTTGTAAATTTTTAACAAAAATAAGAATTATATCTTCATTTATATCTATATTGAGTTGTTATTGCAGATATAATTTTAAAATATTTTAAAGCCCTGATTTAATTAGCTTATTGATAGGCATTTGTGAAATAATCTTCAATAATGTAATTAATGAAGATTATTGGAATGATGGAATAGTTGATCCCAGAGCTATTGAATCAATCACAATTATTGTCAGGAGTTAAATGTTCCGTTCTTTTTCAAACAATGGGCTGGTAAATCTCCGAAAAAGTTGGGTGATTTTTTGCAGGGGGTACAGTATCATCAGTATCCATGAAAAGTTAATGGTTGATGTAACCATTGATTTTTAAACCTACTTCAATTCTTATGCATCAGGTGAATTTCATCTGTTGCATTTTTTTTAAGAAAAAACATAGAAAAAATAAACTTTCACTTTTTAAAAAACTATAAATCATATCGAAGAAATTCTTCGGAGCCTGAAATGGCGATTATTTATTTTAACAGATAAAAAAATGCAAAACAATTATTTAGGTGTACGTGAACCCGATATTTTAAATGCGAAGACATTTGAGTACAAAGAACGTGAAACTTACTACGAGAGATTAGCAAAACAAAGAGTCCAACATGAAATTGTAGCTGAATATTTTCATAATCTCGGTTTTATAGTTAAAAGTCAAAACAAAGAAACAATTGCATTACTAGAACATGATGTATATGGAGATGTAGAAGTTTTCTTTTTTTTCTCTGAAGAACCTATAGGCACTTGGAAAAAACTTTTGATTAAACAGAATGGACACAAGTCTAGTCGTCAATTAATTAAAAACATTATTAGGACAAAAAAATGGGATTATTCCTTATGGTTTGACCGATTAGGTTTCAGTGCATAATGATGCATTTGACAAAAAGCCAACGTTGGTTAGCGTTGGTTTTTTCTTTAAAGACATATAGGGTTAAGTTAGTTTTAAATTAAAAAATCAAATCAAAAAATTTATATATACAATATGATACATCAGAAAATTAAAAATCTTTTTAATAAAGAAAGCGATTTCGAAATTGGATACGAAGTTGCTAAACAAGAATTTACATCCTACTATAAGGATATATCTATAAACATGGGGGACGACCTATTCAATTTTAGAGCCGAACTGGTGGAAGATTATGGTGAAGATTATGCCAAAAAAACGGAGGCGTTTATAGAAAAGTCAGTTATTCTTGCAGAAGATATGCCACCTTATATAATTGCGGATCCAACTCAAGCAGCATTAATGAAAAAGCATCAACCAACCGATTTCAGAATAATCCATTTTTTGAAAATGATGACGGACATATATTCGTGTTGGGAAGAACCTTCAAAAATCGGAATTGCTAAAGCATATTGTAAATTCGGAATTCTTTTGCTGGACGAAAATGAGCCACATTATAAAACCTACTCGAAATTATTTGAGGGCTACAAGAAAACGATAATGGAACGGGAATGGAATCGGGACTAATCAAGTTGGGCGTGGAAAAAATAGATCATTGCAAATGCATCTTGGATTGTAACGGTAAAGATTGTTACCGAGAATTTAAAATAGATCGGTCGGAAACTTTTTACAAATTTAGTTTTGTTGATGCTGATTATTTTGGCTTGGAGCCTTGCTTATGCTCGACCTGTTCAAAGTACGGTACTGGTAAGGTATATGCGATAGAAATAGCGGAAAATGATCTTGTTCTGCTTATGCCGCACGATTTTCATCGGTTTTTTGTTACTCAGAAAGAGGAACGGAGAATGAAGTTAAGGAAGATTGAGAAGGTGGCTTAAAATAGAAGATGAAGTGATACTCAGTAAATAATATCACTTCATCTTTATTCTAATTTACAGTTTATACCAGCTATGCAACCCGCCACTTAAACAACCATCCGAATCGGGAATAGATTCTGTTTTTATGGTTGTTTCACATTTACCACAAGTAAAGGTTGTAGAGCCAACAACACCCAATTTGTGCCAGTTATGGGTTGCTCCCTTTAAACATCTTGTAGCAGTGGGTGGCGAATCATTCTTAACTGCAATCCCACAATTTGTGCATTGATACCAAAACTGAGTCATTAGTTTATTTTCAAAGTTTTTTGCAACCATACCAAAGAAGCTCAAAATGAATTTGATGGAGGTTTTTGAGTGGCTTAAAATAGAAGATGAAGGGATACATGGTAAATTGTATCTCTTCATCTATTTTTAATTTAAAGTTTATGCCATTGATGTGTAGTTCCATTTGAACAACCTGCTGAATCAGGAAATGATTTTGCTTGAATGGTTGTACCACATTTACCACAATTGAAATTACTATTACCAACCTCAGCTAATTTGTGCCATGTATGAGTACTTCCATTCTGACAACCACCCGTAGAAGGGAATGTGTCCTTTGTAATTGTTGTTCTACATTTTGTGCATTGATACCAATAAAGAGCCATGATATTTAAGTTTAGATGTTTACATTCAATTTATTTTTAGTTTCTATTAAACTTCATAAACGTTTAGGGACAATTGGGCTCCATCGTAGAAGGAGTGAATAACACCACTTTTTTCCAATCTTTTTCTTTGCTTTTAAATTTAACAAGGTCATCATCTTTATAATAATGCTCTCGACCTCCAAAGAAAATGCTCCAATAACTATAATCTCGAACGTAGTATAAGTACCAAATTTGTTTTGAATTTTTAGCCAGTTCTAAATCCAAATTCAACTCTGGTCTAATTTCATTCCATAGTAATGAATCTGAGTAGAAGGAATTTAAAACTTCAATACCTTCTTTTGACTTTTTTAGTTTGAGTATGATCACCTCTTGTCCAATTTCTGGCTTATCATAAGCATATTTTTGACAGAATTGAATGGGCAATTCAGCGTTTACATTTAAAGTTACACAATTTCCAGATTGACACCAACGATGATCACGATCTGCGTTTGTGTAATCTTCATAATCAAACGTAAAACTAGCTGGTTTAAATCTAAGTTTCCCTAATAAATCTTTCATGACAGGTGGGTTTATTATTGCACTATCAATTCCTATAACAGTTGAATACAGCTGACCTTCCTTAATTGAAGATATATCAAAAAAACCAAATTCACCTTCATTTAAAAGTGAATAACCATCCACACCTACAATTCTAGCATCTTCATTTGAACTTTTAAATACACTGTATTTGTCTAAAAACTTACTTGTTACATAAGAGTCTTGATTTATACTATCTGCTTTTTGCTTATAAAAGGAAATAATTTGTTCCTTTTTTTGCTGTTCGCTTTTCTTAAGTTGCTCTTGTTC
>DATERL010000057.1:0-2292 GCA_035271585.1 Prolixibacteraceae bacterium | reverse complement strand
TCCTCACCTCATCAAATTCAAAGAAATAAGGTATTCGGTGGATCTCGCATTGGATGATTTGCTCTTTAATGTTGCTTTATCTGAATGCTCGATTCATAATCACAAAATCTTAAACGTCAATAATTAGATTAAATTTTGTGCCGGCCAAAGTTTTTGGCTGGCTTTTGCCCGTTGGCTTTCCGGTTCGCGAAAAGTGGTTGGCCGGCGGGCTTATTTTTGAGAATTCTCAAGCGCTAAATTAGCGTTGTACCGTCCAGAAAAAAGAACGGAACGTTTTTTTATTGCTTTGATAAATAGTTGAGTGCAAATTCAATAATGGTATCAATTCCATTTTGTTCGTCTTCGGGGCTTATAGATACTGCAATGTCGGAAACAATGCCCGCTTCAATTGATTCTTTTTGAACATTAAACATTGGGTCACGAGACATTCTTACTTTCCACCCATTAAATAATTCGGATGAAAATGGAGTTCCACCGCCGCCACCTGTAACATCACCAATAACAGTTACATTTGGTAAGGTTTTCATCATTGATACAAAGTCATTTGCAGAACTGAAAACTAAGCGGTTTGTTAATATTGCAATTTCACCATCATAAACCGAAGCCGAACCGGGCTCAATATATTGAGGAAAAAAAACACTAAAATCTGAATGTCCAGGACCTTCCTTATATTTCAAATAACCAACGATGGTTTTCTTTGAAAAGAAGCAAGAAGCAAATAGGTTAGCCATTTCAACATAGCCTCCTCCATTATCCCTTATGTCGATAATAAGACCCTTTATATCACCCAGTTGATGCACTGCTTCACGAACATTTTCAAAAGAGATGTTATCGTTAAAGCTTTCATACCTCAAATAACCCACACCTTTGATGTTTTTTGCTTTTAATCTGCCAGCTATGATACACTCTTTACCCAAATAATTTCGCTCAACAAGCGGCCAATTAAAATTTTGAGGATAATCTAAAAACCAATCCCAATAGCGCGAGGTGTTAAAATCGGAATATAGGTTTACGTGGCCATCTTTCAGTTCATTTAGCATTGTTGAACAGATATTAAATAGTTCCTTTTTATCAGTATTGGCCGTAATCTTTTTTTCATATTCTATTCTGATAACATCCCAATCTATTCCCTTCTGTTCAAAAAAACAATAATTCTCGTTAACGGTTTTCCACAATAGTTCAAAATTTCCCTTTGGGCTATTGTCATAGTTAATTGCATAATCCTGAATACAAGAATTTAATATTAGAACAAAAATTAGCAGTGAAAATCTCTTACTTGTGTTCATAGTCAACTGTATTAAATAAATAGCCAATTTTAAAAACATGAAAAACATTGTGTTTTAGGTTATTATTCAATTTTAAGAGGGTCGCGTGTATTTCATATTGAAATCGGATGGTGCGTAACCCTTTTTCCGTTTTCATTTTATAATCGACATTCAGTTTATTCGATACCTGTAAGTTTTTCCAAAAACAACCGACATCAAATGCCTGAAAGAAACTGGCGTCTTTTTCATTAAAGAAATAGGGAAGACTACTGCTATATTCCGAACCTGATAAGAGACCTGTCAATGGATAATTGAATTCATCAGAAATCACTACTTTCTGGTACTTTTTCTCACAATAAAGTGAAAGGCAAAAGAGGTTATTAAAGTTGTAATACAATGGGTTATTGGTATTGCTAGGTTTTAAATAAATCTCAGAATCTAACCAATAGCCCCATCCAATAAACAATCTTGGAAATGATTTGGGATAATCTTTTATGGTTAATAAGTAATATTTGTTATAGGTTAAATCAAAACCCATCGAGTAAAAATAACTATTGTTCTTATTTGAATTGTAGTCCATGTTGAATTCCGTAACGAATGAATTGATCCGGTCTTTTGTCGTTTGCACCTTTCCATTTGTTGATACAAGTGAGTAGCCATTATAGAAAACGGGCGACAAAAAAGTTAATTTCTGTTGACTGAATCCAAATCCGCTTAACGAATAGCGATATTCCGATACTGTTTTATCTTTTGATAAAGAATGAAAACTTAACAATAAAAGGATAAATAAAATTGATAATATCTTCATAAAATGTCATTTACAAGAGAGGGGAAGAATTCCCCTCTCTTGTAGTTTGCAATAATTTCTACCACCATTCCTTATATCTTCCAAAAAATCCAACTGCTGCACCAACGCCAAAAAGACCTAATGCAATCAAAAAAGGAAGTCCTCCATCAATATTTCTCATTTCCATAGCATCCATTTCTTGAACGCCCATAATTTCTAAATTCCTCACCTCATCAAATT
>DATERL010000056.1:0-9143 GCA_035271585.1 Prolixibacteraceae bacterium | reverse complement strand
GGGTGAAATACAAGTGTAACATTTGTGACGACAAGTATTGCATTATGCGGCATCAATAATATTTTAGGCTAGCAATACTCATTACTGCACTCAAAATGATTTTCGAAAAACCAGTTCTATTGCCTGATTATTTTTTATTGTTTTGCCAAGTAAAAAGGCCCGATTTCTCGGACCTCTCTAACCTGATTTATTCTGACTAAGTATGATATAGTGAATAAGACTATTTTCGTTTCTTCAGTTCCTTTTCTTTTTCCTTGAGCTTTTCTTTCTGAATTTTTAGTCTTTCCTCTTCTTGTTCCAATTGTTCTTTTAAACGGTTTATATCTTCTTCGGTAAGTGTATCGCTTTGGTTAAGTTTATCAAAATCAATCTTGTCGAAACCCTTTACTGCGGCCTCAACACCACTCAGAACAGTGTGAATAATGTCGTCAATGGGCAGGTTACCCAAAACAGCCGATGCAACGTTTAGGCCTATTTCGGCAGCACTCACCGACAATTCAATGATCTCAGATGGAACGTTATCAGCGTTCATGTCGCGCCACATCTCGTCGCGCATTTCGCGACGCGCTTCTTCAATCTCTTTCTGGGCATCCTTTAAATCGCGTCGAATTTCATTATAATCAATCTCTGCATGTGCTTCGCGAATTGCTTTTTGTGCTTCCCTTAAGGCTTCATGAACAATTGCTTCGATATTAAAATCCTTGACGGCTTTATTAATTTCCTCCATCATTTCGGCCGAAACTTCAGCATCGCATTCCGACATGGCCACTTCAACCATTTTTTTCATTTCGTCGGAAACATTATCCAAAGCTTCAGATTGCTGAATATTTTTCTCAAGTTCGTGCTGAACACTGTCGCGTTTCTGCTTTGTCCACGCTGGTTTTGCAAGGGGTGCACCTGATTCGTCAATTGGCAAAACCATTGATACAATTTCGCTAGGCATCTCCTGCGGCGACATTCTATTTTCCATGGTAAACGAGACCAGAAACAGACCAATCACAATCACACCAGCTGCGATTAAGCCTTCGATAAAATTTGTTTTCATTGCTACTTTTTTTTGTAAACGTTGAATTCGATGTAATAAATTACCTTTTGATGAAGCAAAAGCCATGGCTATTTGCCCTTGCTCCATTTGATTTATTTGAACGGCGGCCAGCGCTTTTACATATGCAAGCCTATCTCCGGTTAATTCAATTGCAATGTCATCGCAGCTGTTCTCGCGTTCGCTTTGTATTTGCGATGAAATGATCCAAACTGCTGGATGATAAAAGAAAAGAATCTCAACAATTCTCTGAATAATATTGAACAAGTAATCGTGTCGGAGAATGTGTGCCAGCTCATGTGCTAAAATAGCTTCCACATCTTTAACCGATAATCCAGTGAAAGCCGTAAGTGGGAAAAGAATTACAGGTTTAATTGTACCTAATGTTATGGGGACTTTTGCTAAAGGTGAAAAAAAGCCTGCACCTTTCGACTGATTTTCAATTGAAAAGCGAACTCTTCAATTTTTTTGAGCCAATCGTCGCCAATATCAATCAACTGAGATGTACGTAAGCGATGAGCATAAATAAAACCGCCTATCATTCTGATAATTAGAAAAATCATTCCAATTATCCAAAACAAGCAAATGAGGTTAAAATTTCGTTGAAAAAAGCTTCTAATTTTTAGGAGTCGAAAATTGATATCAACTTCAGTTGCTGCAGTTTCGCTGTTTTGTTCTATCTGCAGCTTATCGGCTAAATACAATTTAATATAGTTGGGATCCGAGCTTATCTTGTCCCTCAAAACAGTTTTTTCTTTTGCATAATTATACGCATTAGCAAAGGTAATTCCTGACCATCCGATAATAATAAGCATCGCAAAAAACGAAATAATGTATTTTAGCTGGGAACTGTTTCGGCGAATAAGGAGCAACAAAAAGGTAAGTACAACTGCCACAATGGTAGCCTGCCAAAGCGAATGAACAATAGTCCATCCCGTGGCTTCAATAAATTCTGATGAGAATAGGTTATAAAGCGTTTTCATGGTAGTTGCTTATTTTTCGTTTTCCATTTGATTAATAATGCGCTTAATTTCGTCCAACTCTTTAGTACTGGTTTTTTTGTTGCCCAAAAGTTGCATAACCAAACTCGAAGCCGAACCTGAAAAGGTAGATTCCAAAAACCGATCGAGCAATTTTCCACGAGTTTCTTCCGATTTAAAAACAGTAGAATATAAATGACTTCTACCGTTTAGTTCTCTACTGAGCAAGCCCTTTCCATGCATATTTTGCATAATTTTTAAGGTAGTGGTATATCCTACATTTTTCGACTGGCTTAACTTCTCGTGAATTTCTTTAACCGTACAAGGTTGTTTCTCCCAAAGTAAATTCAGAATTTCTAATTCGGCTGCTGTAGGTGTTATTTTCTGAGTTTTCATTTGCTACTACGATTTGTGTCGTACAAACATATACGATAGTTTTCGTAGATGCAAATTTTATTACGACTTTTTTCGTAGCAGTTGATTTATGTCGAATTAGAATTTCCCAAACTACTATTTTTAAAGTAGGGATGTATCCTACCTTTTTTTAACTATTATTATACATTTAGATTAAATCAAATCCTAAAACAAAAATAATGAGCGACATAGAGACTTATGCATACAAACAAAAAATCGCAAATAGTCAGGCACAAACAAAAATGCAATAAGCTATTTCATTATATATTTGCCAATAATATGGGTCAATGCCTATCTTCTCTTCTCAAAATGTATATCGTAGTATTTAACTATTTTTGCATTCCTAAAAACTCCTATTAGATAATGAACAAGATTATATATTGTGTATTTGCCTTTTCCCTATTTATTGGTTTTCAATTAAAGGCACAGAATATTATTGTAAGCGATCAACAAAATCGGCCAATTGAAAATGTCACCGTTTTAGGCGATGGTTTTACCAGCTATACCCTTTCAAATGGAAACTTGAATTTTTTTCCTGAAAGTGGAACAACAGAAATCACCTTTTTACATCCCAACTATAAAAAACAAACCATGGGCTGGGAAGAAATAAAAAAGTTAAATTACAATATTGTACTTGAAGAGCTAAACCACCAGCTGAGCGAAATTTTAGTACGACCAACAAAACGGACGCAGGAACAAACGCAAATAACCCAAAATGTAGCCTCCCTAAGCCAACACCACATTGAACTTTACCAGCCCCAAACCACGGCCGATTTGCTCAACAATAGCAACGAAGTATTTGTACAGAAAAGCCAACTTGGCGGTGGAAGTCCCATGATTAGAGGTTTTTCGGCCAACCGTATTTTGCTGGTTGTTGACGGTGTAAGGCTCAATAACGCCATTTATCGTAGTGGCAATTTGCACAACGTAATTGGCCTCGATGTCCTTTCGATTGAGCAAACCGACATTATTTTGGGTCCAAGCTCGGTAATTTATGGCAGCGATGCATTAGGTGGAGTGCTGCATTTTTACACCATAAAACCTCAATTTACGGCATCAAAATCACACCATAAAACCAATGCATTGCTACGTTATTCGTCGGCTAATTTTGAAAAAACGGCCAGCATTAATTATTGCATGGGCAATAGAAAATGGGCATCGCTTACTTCAATAACAACATCCGATTTTGGGGATCTTGTAATGGGAAACCATGGAAACGAAAGCTATACCCGAAAACATTTTACACAAACCATTGGCAGTATCGACACCATGGTTGAAAATCCAAACACCAACAAACAGGTGCAATCGGGCTATAAGCAAATTAACGCCATTCAGAAAATACGTTTCCGCCCCAATGCTTCTGCCGATTTTGAATATGCCTTTCATTTTTCACAATCGGGAAACATACCTCGCTACGACCGTTTAATAGAATATTCGGGTGATAAACTGAAGTTCGCCGAGTGGTATTATGGTCCGCAACAATGGATGCTCCATTCGCTAAAAGCCGAATTGATGCCCAAACTATCGATTTTGAATACACTTACCGTTTTGGCTGCTTATCAAGATTATACAGAAAGCCGTCACAACAGGAAATTTGGAAAAATTGCCCTTAACAGCCGAATCGAAAATATCGATATTTTTAGCCTCAACATCGATGCTGATAAATATTTTTCGAACACTCAAACACTTTTTTATGGTGCTGAAGGCATATATAACAAAGTGCATTCGAATGGAAAGGTCACAAACATTAGCACTTTGGAGGAAACAGAAATAGCATCGCGCTATCCCAATGGGGCAAACTGGTGGAGCATAGCAGCTTATGCCAATTATAATATGAAAATTAATTCCGCTATTTATTTGCAGGCCGGTGCCCGCTATAATTACTTGGGCATGAACGGAAAATTCGATAATCGATTTTACAACTTTCCATTCAATGACTTTAAAAACGCTGAAGGAGCAGCCACTGCCAACATGGGTGTTTCGTTAATCCCCAACAGCAAAACCAGTATTAAATTAAACATTGCCAATGGTTTTAGGGCGCCCAACATCGACGATGCAGCCAAGGTTTTCGATTCGGAACCTGGAAGCGTTATTGTTCCCAACCCCAAGCTGAACCCGGAATATGCCGCCTCGCTTGATGGGAACATTAACTGGAAACCATACTCAAACTTGCACTTTGAGCTTAGCTTGTTTTATACTCGAATGTATAACGCCATGGTGCGTCGCGACGGCCAAATTAACGGGCAAGACTCAATTATGTACGATGGGCAAATGAGCAAGGTGCAAAGCATTGTAAATACCAGTTGGGCTAACATTGGTGGAGTTTCGGGCAGTGTATTGTATGAACCTTTTCACTTTCTTTCGTTAAAAAGTAGCCTTAACTGGCAAAGTGGTGCCGATAACGACGGTTTGCCTCTGCGACATATTGCTCCTGCTTTTGGCAGTTTTCATTTAATTTTCAAAAAAGAAAAGTTTTTAATTGATGCTTACACGATGGTAAACGGAGCTATACCTTATCAATTATTGGCCACCGACGAAAGGGAAAAATCCCATCTTTATGCGATTGACGAAAACGGTAATCCCTATTGCCCCAGTTGGGTTACTTTGAATTTGAAAGCCCATTACAATTTTTCAAATGCGATAGGAATAAGTGCCGGAGCGGAAAATCTGCTGAATAAGCGCTATCAGCCCTATTCTTCGGGCATAGTAGCGCCCGGGCTCAACATCATGCTATCAGTCAATTTTAAAATATAGGAATCTGTAAACAGAAGCTGCAACTACTTTCATCATAATGAATATCTTTGCCTTTAATAAGCAAAAACCAACATACCGAATAACTTGTATAAATTATTATTCATCCTTTTTATATTTTTAATTGCTTTTACACCAGCAATTGGCAATGTAAAACTTAGGTCGTCGAACCTGCCCATTGTAATAATAAAAACTTCGGAAGCTGAAATAAGTGATACCACACTCGTTTTTGGCCGTATGAGCGTAATATATAATGAAAACCATAACCGGAATTCAACCAATGGTCCGTACAATAATTACAACGGTTATATTAGTATAAAAGTAAGGGGCAATACTTCAAAATCATTTTCGAAGAAACAGTATAAAATTGAAACGATATTCCCCGACAATTCGAACAACAATGTATCTTTAATGGGGCTTCCCAAAGAAAACGACTGGGTATTGTATGCACCATATATCGACAAAACCTTAATACGCAACGTTTTTACTTACGATTTAGCCACTAAAATGGGGCATTACGCACCCCGTTCACGGTTTTGTGAATTAATTTTAAACGATGAATACATGGGGGTTTACGTTTTGATGGAAAAAATTAAACGAGATAAAAACCGCGTAAACATCTCAAAACTCGATAAAACGAATATAAATGGGCTTGATGTTACTGGTGGTTATCTTTTACAAATTGACCGGCCCGACTCAAATGAATTTTACTGGAAAACTCCCATCAAAAATATTAACGTTCAGTGTGAATATCCTAAGACCGAGGATCTTGTTCCCGAACAAAAAGCCTACATCACCAAGCTAATTAATAATTTTGAAGCTGCTTTATATTCTGATAACTATCAGGATTCCGTAAGCGGTTATCGCCAATACATCGATTTGGAATCGTTTGTTGATTATTTCATTATCAATGAGCTGTCGAAAAATATTGATGCATATAGGCTTAGCACTTATATGCACAAGGATCGTGACGATATTGACGGGAGATTAAAAATGGGTCCTGTGTGGGATTATAACCTTGCTTATGGCGGTGCCGATTATAACGAAGGTTACATTAGTGAAGGTTTTGTTGCAAGCTGTACACGTTGGTGGAACAGGATAATTACCGATCCGATTTTTAATCAAGCATTGAAAGAACGTTGGACTGAGTTGCGATACAATGAGCTAACCCTAACTAAAATTAATTATCACATCGACTCGTTAACAACAATAATTGATGAAGCCAAAGACCGGAATTTTGAAAAGTGGGATATTTTAGGTGAAAAGCTCTGGTCAAACTATTATGTGGGTCAAAATTACAACGATGAAATTGACTATTTAGCGAATTGGTTCAGCGAACGCATTAAGTGGTTAGATCAAACTATAGTAGGAAATGACCTAACAGACAATGAAATAGCTATAAATATACAGGCTTGTCCGGTTCCTTTTTCGACAAACCTGACACTCAATATAAGCCTAGCGGTTAGCAGTATTGTTTCGATTGATATTTACAATGCAAGTGGCAAAAAGGTAAATACTATAATCAACAATATTCCCTTCGAAGCGGGTTTACATCAAATCGACTGGGATGCATCGGGGCTAAATACAGCCATGTCGAATAATATCTATATTGTGCTGTACCGTGTTAATGGTAAAATTATTTCAACGCAAAAAATATTTCGTCAATAATAAACAATTGAAATAAGCAGAAATAAACACAACGTACAAAAACTGTATGTGTAAAAAATTATTATATGGATCGTTTTTTCTCATTTTTAGTAAATAACCTACTCCCATTGTATGATAATTATAAGGCATATAATTACTTTGTTCAAGGTCGTTACGATAATAGAGTTTTAACTCGATTCGATTAAAAAACGTATATTCTACCCCAGCAATTGTTTTTAGGTAACCATTCTGTCGGTTTGTTTTTCAATACTTCTTTTGATCAAAAGAATAGTTTTAAGGCCGATAGAACATCAATTCTTTGTAAAAAATGGTTGATCGGCCTTGGTTTTATAGTTATCAATTATCCCCAGGGTTAAAACCGATGTACATCCATAGCCGTTAACTTAAGGAATTATTAAAAATTTATTTTTTTTATTTAGACAAGGATATAGCTACCCCAGACGGGATAGTTATAAGTTTTTTTCTCATCTTTTTTTGTTTTATTATGTTAAAAGTTTGGTATTTGTATTGTGTTGAATACCGCCTTTTAACCCTCTAAAGATAACATTTTTAAAGAGAAAAAATGCCTTTTTAATTGATATAAATCACTTTATATCAAACTTTAATGATTCTTTTATTGGTCTTGCGGAGAAATATCTTGATCCCGATTTTCTGCTTCAGATTGGCAGGGAAACTGGTTTTATAAAAAGAAAAAGTAAACTGCTCCCTCATATGTTTCTGAACTCACTTCTATCGACAGAAGCAGATCAAAGCCGGATTAGCTTATTGAGCTTGAAAGGAGATTTACATGAAAATTACAATTGTTCTGTATCAAAAGTAGGCATTCACAAAAAATTTACACCTGAAGCCGTTGTGTTTTTGAAGACTGTTTTTTCTAAGCTACTGTCATAAAAATCAACATCTCAATTAACCGGAGCTATTGATACCGATAAATTTAACAGGATACGCATAAAAGATTCCACCAAGTTTCGACTACCCTCCTCCTTAATTGATGAATACCCAGGCTATCGAAGTTTCAACAAAAATAGTTCTTTAATGAATATCCAATATGAATTTGACTTAAAATCGGGCGATTGGCTTGAAGCAGAGCTAACTAAAGCTACTCGGAACGACCAATTAGATTCAAGGGAATCGGTAGAAAGTATTATGGAGAATGACTTGTGTATTAGAGATCTGGGCTATATAACAATGCCATATTTAAAAGGTGTTTCAAATAATAATGCCTATTTTCTTAATCGGTTACCGCCAAAAATGGGAATCTATCAAATGAAATCAGGTAAAGTTCAAGCTATTGACTGGAAAAAAATTCATGCAAAAATGAGCAAGAACAAGTTGCCTCATTTGGCAATTGATGTTCTGATAGATAAAAAGGAAAAACTTAAAACAAGGATGTTAATCGTGGCAGTTTCAGAACAAACAGCAGAAGGCAGAATAAGAAACGCTATCAAATCCGGCAAACGAAAAAAAGGCTATACTCCGACAGAAGAATATAAAATAAAAGCACATTACAACATCTTCATTACCAATGTACCTGAGGAGTTGATATCACTAGCAGAAATACCACAAATCTATCGTCTCCGCTGGCAAATAGAACTAATATTTAAAACATGGAAATCATTGGCTTCCATTGATAAGGTTAAACACGTCAAAAAAGAAAGATTTGAATGCCAGTTATTTGCAAGACTTATTTGGCTGATTTTTAATTGGCGATTGTTCCAAGTGATTGATCATTCTATTAAGAAAGCTAGCCCAAATAACGGATGTAGCATGCTAAAGTTCTTCAATATGGTAAACAAGCAGACCTTTTCTTTTCGACGAATATTAACTGAAATACAGAATAAAAACTTGTGGTTGAGAAATGTTTTTATTCCTCTAATACCAGATTTAATCATTGAAAAAAAGAAAGATAAAGACACTCACCTACAAATACTTAACAGTATTTTTGACTCTTAAGTTAACGGCTATGGATGTCCATCGGGACGAGCAATTCATACTGTTTTGAACAAAAACTCCTTCATTTTTTTTGAATGAATTGTTACATCAATGTTAACACTCACTTTCTGTCTGCAAAAAACTATCAAAGACTACTTAATGTTCATTTAAAAGCAACAAACGTAACAAATCGAGTGCCGATTGCGATGAACGAATAATATTACGTTCGCGATCGCTGCTAAAATGAAATTCGTGGGCAAAGGTTTCGCTTGGCGAGGCTACGGCAATCCAAACTGTGCCAACTGGTTTCTCATCGCTTCCTCCATCGGGGCCGGCAATGCCCGATGTTGCAATAG
>DATERL010000055.1:0-6842 GCA_035271585.1 Prolixibacteraceae bacterium | reverse complement strand
TAACCATTCAGTCGGTTTGTTTTTCAATACGTATTTTGTTCAAAAGAATAGTTTTAAGGCCGATAGAACATCAATTCTTTGTAAAAAATGGTTGATCGGCCTTGGTTTTATAGTTATCAATTATCCCCAGGGTTAATCCCGATGTACATCGGGACGGGCAATTCATCCTGTTTTGAACTGAAATTCTACCCTTTTTTAGTGCGCCTGAATGGTTACGATTTTTTTTTGACGCTGCGCAACGGCAAATATTCTTCACCCATGGTTAAGGTGGTGCAAGGAAACAACTGTCATCAAAACAACTCCTATTGAGTTGAATAGGTCTGGTTGCTTGCAAAGTAGAAACGATTCTGTTGAAATTTTTATTCCCAGTAATATTATTTAGTGAATCAATAACCATTAAGGAAATATTCAATCCCTTAACTCTGTCTATTTTCAATTCGGGATTGCATATTTTTGAGTTCTTATATTTTACCCAAATGATATATGAGAGTGATGAAAATTTAACCCTCTGGGGTATAAAAAATAAAAAAAATCAAGTAAAAATCTGCTCCTACAAAGATTCAGCTTGATCATAATCGATTTTTTTATTTAAACAATAGCAGTTTTTATTGTTGAGTATTTTTTTAAACACAAATTATGATTGCTTATTGTTTAATACTCCGCTTTATGATTTCAATAGCCTCTTTATACTGTTGGTCATTGGAAAGTTGAAAGGCTTTTTCGAATAGCATTATGGATTTTTGGTGCTTTCCGAGGTTGTTCAGATTATTAGCTTGAAGTACAATTCCTTTGATATTTTCAGGTTCTAAGCTTATAAGTTGATCAAAATAATCTTCGGCCAAGGTAAAGTTTCTCATGTAAAATGCAGCATAACCCGCATTAAACAGCAATTGTGTATTATTGGGCGAATTTTGTAAAAACTGTTGAGAATAATCCAATGCCTTATCCCATCTTTCCCGTTTAATGTTTAATGTTGACATCCCATGGAGCGCTGTACTGTCGGCTGGAGCTAAATAGAGGGTTTTTAAAAGATATTCGTGGGCAAGGGTGTAGTTGTTTATACTTAAAAAGTAAATACCCTGTGCACGAGCCGACATGGTTTTAAATTCAATATCGTTAGAGTTTTCAAGCTTTTTAAAACATCTTATGGCTTTATCGGGCTGGCCGGCCTTCATATAATTGGTGGCAAGGTCGTTCCAAAGAGGGTCATACCCAGGATCAATTTGTAAGGCTTTTTCATAGCTGTCGATAATTTTCTGATAGTTGGTACTGCCAGCAGCCGCCAACGAACGTCCCACCGACAACCAACCCCTGAAATGGCCGGGATATCGTTCGGTAACGTCGTCCCAAATTCCGGTACGGTCGCGCCAGGTATTATTGCGCAAATAAGTAGCTGTTCCAAATAGTAAAATTGCGCATGTTGCCATGGCAAAAACTAAACTTTGCTTTTTAGCGAATAAGTGAAAAACGAAACTCCAAAGCGCTATACTAAACCCAACAAGTGGCAAGTACACACGATGGTCGAACATCATATCGCGAATGGGTATCACTGAAGACTCAACCAATAAGCTTACGAATATCCAAAAAATGCCAAATGAAAAAAGTGGCAAAGTACGCCTTTTTACATAAGCCAATACAAGTAACCCAGCGATTAAAAAAACACCACCAATAACGAAAATATCGAAGAAGTTAGTCACCGGTAAAATACCATGATCGATATAAAGCCCCACAGGAACAAGCATAATTTGAAAATAACGAGGAATAACAGTCATTTGCGTGGCCAGGTATGTTAAGCGGCTAAATTCTTTGGTTTCGGACGGAAGTCCAAAAATCGATATTGCAAAAACATAGAGTAGCAATGTGCCAGTTGAAATTATCAATGTCCAATTTTTGCAGCGTTGTCCGTTTTTATCGCGCACGAAAAACAATTCAACTAACACGATAAGTATAGGGATAATAGCTGCTGTTTGTTTGGATAACAAAGCCAATACCGATGCAATAACAGTCAAAAATATTAGAAATGCCGATTTGATTTTTTTATTGTAAATCAAAAATGCAAAACGACTAGAAGCATAAGCATAAACAGCCATTAGCGTAAACATTCCGGACATTGAAGTCATTCGCTGAACGACATAAGTAACCGACTGAGTTTGTGCCGGATGAAGCAAGAAAAACAAACTGGCTACAAGCGGAAGAAATTTTAGATGTGGGGGCTTCTGAGGAACAATTAACTTCAAAAACAGAAGTAAAAAAAAAGCTGACAATAAATGGATGAGATAATTAAAAACATGATAACCCCTTACATTCTCTCCACCAAGCGAATAATTCAAGGCCAATGAAAAGGTTGCAAGTGGGCGATAGTTGGGGTTTAACCAACAAGTTAAAGTCGAAAAGGTGGAAAGATTTTGGTTTTTTATATTATAAACAATTTGGGCTTCATCGTCGAACTGAAAAGGCACTTTAAAACTATTCGAATAGGCTGCAAACGAAACAACTGCGAACAAAATAATTACGAACCAGTTCTTTTGTAAAAGTTTACTTATGCCCTTTATCATGTTTTTTGATGCTTTTTTTATTCTTTTTCTCAACCTTTAATAATTCAATTTTATTATCTATTTCATGTTTGATCAAACCAAGCTCCTGAGTAAGAATTTTGATTTTCTCAGATTGTTTTGAAATGATTAGCGAAAATTCAATTAAAAGCATGATGATTCCAAACAGCAACAATAAAAATAAAACTGATGGAGCATACGCAATACCCATTACACCTGCCAGCCAATCAATACCGTTTTTCCAAAAAGAAAACACTATAAAAACAATAGAAACAATAAGCCAAATAAGTGAATATTCGGTTTTTAACTTTCTTTTTCGTACTAGGTTAAATACAAAAATAAAAACCGAAAAACTAACAACAATCGAAATAATTTGAATTCTATCCATGGCGTTATAAATTTTCGAGTGGGCGCAATCTGGCGGCCAACATGGCTATAGTAACTTTAAACATGTAATATGGCCCTTTAATTACGGGAATAGATGAAACACCGCCCTGTCTTGAATACATTTGAGTGAAAATCTCTTTCACTTTGAATTTATTTCTGATGAGCAGTACAATAATCTCAGGCTCAGGGTAATCTACCGGATATTCGTGCATGATAAACGCAAGGCTCGATCGGTTAAAGGCCCTGAACCCCGAAGTGTGATCCCTTACTCTCTTACCAATGAGCAAGAGGCTAAGCATTTCGAATAGCATAATACCTACTCTTCGGAGCAGATCAGTTTCTTTAGTCCGATTTTTAGAAACAAAACGAGAACCAATGGCAACATCACATTTATTCGACAACACGAGATTCACCAAACGTGAAACATCAGCTGCGCGGTGTTGTCCGTCAGCATCAAATTGCAAAACACAATCGTAATTATTACGGTAAGCATATTTAAAACCAGTTTGAACAGCCCCACCAATTCCAAGGTTAACCGGCAAATCAATTACTTGAGCCAGGCACGTACTTTTGGCAATTTGGGAAGTGTTGTCTTTCGACGAATCGTTAACCACCAAAATATCAAAATCGGGACACTCGGTATTTAGGTCATTGAGTACCGGCTCAATGGTTTCCTCTTCGTTAAAGGCTGGAACAACAATTAAAACTTTTGGCTTCATTTTTAATGATAAAATGTGATGATATTGAATAAACTAAAATTATTCTGAATTCAATAATCAATCACTAATAATTACGATTCAATTAAAATAATGAATCAAAAATAGCCATATTTTTATTTTACGCATCAACAATTTGGTTTAATTTATTGCACATGACCCAAATGCCAATTTTGAACAAACAATCAGACTTGTAGTTATGCAATTAATCATTAATAAAACTTTTTCTAGATTTAATTAATGCTTAATAATGATTTTACGAGTTATTGTTTCTTGTCCATTATTGATCTGTACCAGATAAACACCCTGCCGTACATTGGGCAGTTCAACATTAAATTGCTCCGAAACATGTATGTTTTCACTTAAAACAGTTATACCCCAAAGGTCGAGCACTTTAATGGATACAACCCCTTCAAATTGGTTTAGTTCAACAATGAACCGACCATTGTTCGGGTTGGGATAAATGTTAACATCCAACTTTCTTGATAAAACCTTTTTCAGGCTTTGGGTCTCTTGCAATTTCCCACTTTTATAAGCTATGGGCTCATAATTATTCAAATTCGAAGGAAGGAAATCATCGCAAAATGTATTGTTCGTTGTAATACTAGCATTCATATAACTGCCTTCGAAAGCATGAAACCCAGGCAAAAAACGAATTGATTTTCCAGCAATAAGTAAAACATCGGAGCCGCTTTCGAAATCAACAAATGTACCATTTCCAGCTACAGTAATCGTGTCAATTGCATTAAAACAAGTCGTTTCACCATTAACGATTGTTCGATTAACAATGCTTGTATTGGAAGGAATACCAACTTCTTCAATAGAAATATTGTCAAGCAATATTTGATAGATATCGGAGCAATCCCAATGACGAAAAGCAATATAGAAGTCTTTACCCACAAGGTCGCCACTTGTGATGCTTATCTCATTCCATCCAACTGCCATGGTGTTTTGCGAATATATTTCAGTAAAATCGGACACCTCATTACTGGCTGTTGAAATTAGCACAGAGAACTTATCGTCGAGACAAATGGGATCGATTGGTTTCACCCAGAATTTGATACTAATACTTTCGGCATTTGATTTTAAACCAGGAGTTATTAGCCAATTATCGGGCGTTAGCGAACCAAGATCATTTCTGTACGATTCAGAATATGCAGCATTTGAACCTTCTTGTGCATTGGGAGTTGAAACACCCATCCAGTTATTCCCATCCCCATCTGAATCAACAGTCGTCCAACACGAAGGAGGGAAAATTCCGCTTTCAAAGCCTTCGTAATAGGGCAACGAAAAGCCTGAACAAGCAGTTACATTAATAAAATTCGTTTTAATTTCAGTATCGCTTCCAATAGCGTTTGTCGCAGTAAGCCCGATAGTATAATTTCCCGCTTCGTAAAAACTCACCTGTGGATTCTGCGAGGTAGCCGAAGTGCTGTTTTTATAGGTGAACGTAGAGGGAATAATACTCCAATTCCAACTTGCCGGGTCGTTTATAGAAAGATCGGTAAAAGTTAAAATATCGGCAACAGTAGCATTGGTGTTATTTACAGTGAAATTTGCTATTGGTGCAGCGTTCGATTGAATACCGCTAACAATTAACGAGAAGCTTTGTGATCCATTAGCAAGTGCTCCATCGTGATCAACTCGAATGGTGTACACACCACCTGCAAGCGGATTTTCCAAAAAAACGACTTCAACATTATCAACATTGTTTTTCGAATTATTGGTAGCAGCATTTTCCGGATTTAAGCGATCAAGTTTCCATGGATAATAAGTGGATAAATTTGCTGTAATTTTTAAATCAAGATCGTTTACCAGCATCGGATCTAAAGGATCAAGGGACGCCTCAACAGGGATGCCGGGGAGATCGGTCCAAACAATGGTGGCTTTTAATGGTTCAGACCCTTTAGCTGTAACCTCACGAGTGAAATTACCTCCGTTGGCAAGCGTGTGTTCCGATATAACATCGGTCGAAAGGTCTTCGGAAATCATTTGCACAGCACTTGCGGTGTTCAATAATCCCCATCCAAATTTATAATCGGGGCCTAGGTTATCACCAGCTTCATCGGCGGTGTGTATTGCCAATGCTTTTAAGGTTGAAGCCCGCATATAATTTCCTTTTAAATTATAATAATGTTGCTGCAATAAAGCCAATGAACCAGTTACCGAAGGAGTGGCCATTGAAGTTCCCCATTTTGTAGCATATTTTGTATTGCCACTGTTCGAAGCGGAATATAGACCGTAACCATTTGCAACAATGTCGGGTTTTATTCTTCCATCGTCGGCAGGGCCCCACGAACTAAAAGTGGTCATTACCACATCCGAAGGTTGAGAATACCCTAAGGGGATGTCATTTACGGCTCCAACCGTTAGAATATTTTTAGCAACAGCGTATTGTTCAATGCAATCGTAGGGTCCATCAGATGGATATCCGTCGCCTGAATCTGCCCTATCGTTACCCGCTGCTTTACAAATTAAATAGTAGGGTGCATTATAGGCAACATTATCAAACTGACTGGTCCAATAATCGTAGAACCCGAATAAATAATCTTCTTCAGTGCTTATCTCTGGATCTCCATGCCATATTCCATCAGACCAACCACGGACTAACCCGTAAGAATGGTTGCTTATTAATGCTCCGTTTGAAGCTTCTGTTGCCATTTCGCTAATGTCGTTATTCCAATCGAAAGAACGCAACAAAGCTTCATAAGCCATTCCTTTTGCTTGCGCTTGGATGCCTGCAGCCATAATTGTACCTGCCACATGTGTTGCGTGATCATCAGATGAAGCTCCATCAGCTGCAACTACCCTCCCTCCAAACTCTTGATGGCTTACCAGGGCACTACCAGCATCCCATTCCCGAATAATTATACCATTTCCGGTTAAATTCAAACCTAAACCTCCCAAAGGATAAAGCGTTTGTGTAGAAACCGTTGCCGCAGCAGTTGCATTGTTGGTAATTAAATATTGAGGTTCTCCATTTGAATTAATGTATTTTAATTCATAGATACGACCATTTCGTTCGAAACGTAGAGGAGATTTGCTTTTTTCGGACCACTCACTATTCTGAATTTTGTTTTCTCTATAACGTGAATTTTCTTTTTTAGCAATATCTTTTAAATTGTCGATACGTGTAATGGATTGTGAGTTTGATATTAATGCTAAAAAGGTGAAAATTAAAACGTAT
>DATERL010000054.1:0-9706 GCA_035271585.1 Prolixibacteraceae bacterium | reverse complement strand
CCCTTAGAGTGGGCTGATTTCCTTTTGCCGTGCAACATGGTGCATTGCAATTCACTTTCAACCATACTTGAAAAAGTTCAATTTCATTATTTCCAGATTGATTCCATTTCATTCACTTCCAGATAATGAATCTTAATGTCACCTTCCAGTTGAAGCCCGTCATTTTTTGTTGATTTATTTAATGCTTCCGATATAAAAAGTTTTCCCTTATCGATATAACATTCAATCGATGTTTTGTCAATAAGCAGTTCGATGTTGAAGCGAAAAATTCTTTTTCAATTCGTTGACCAAGTACTTTCGATGAAATCAATATAGTTAAAACGATAGCAAAACGATACTTCATGATTGTCTTCGCAATTAAATAATTAAAGATATGCACAATTCCTTGTTTATTTTGTATATCCGGCAACATTCGAGCCTTCGAACTAAAGTTAAATGCTACCAGATATACAAATTTCGATTAAAGATACTTGAAAATTTCCAAGTTCGACACTGAAAATCAATATCCCGGATTTTGTTTATAGATCCCTTTTACGTAGCTGATTTGTTGTTGTGGAATCGGAAAGTATTCGTCTCGTCCTTTCGTGAATTTTGCATCCTTCAGATAGGTATATCGTGTTTTTTCGACTTCAAAATATTCGTTCATGAATTCTTCGGCAATTCCCCATCTTACCAAGTCGAAAAACCATTTGCCTTCCGTGGAAAACTCTAAATGACGCTCCCATTGTAAAGCTTTGAATGCAAAATCTTTATTCCACGCAGGACAATTTATTCCCGGTTTGTAAGGTTCAACACTGAAGTTACCGGTAGGAGATCCATCTGAAAATTTCAATCTTCCCGTACTATTAGCGGCTCGTTCACGTATTTTATTGATTAGAGTCAATGCCTCGTCCAAACCTGTCCCAAGTTGGATCAATGCTTCAGCCCTCCATAACATCACTTCATCCAATCGCAGCACATCCCAATTTAAGGCGGCACCCATAAAAGGATTGGTTTTCCTGAAACATGGACAATCAGGCAAAACGATTAATTTTTGGCTCATCGTATATCCATAAACTTCCGGTTGACGTACCCAGCTTTTTTCCATTATGAAATCGGGATCATATTTCCAAGGTAAGCCGGGGACACACGCGGTATGCAATAAACGTGGGTCACTTGGAGTTGAAACAATTGCATCCTTATTGTCGAGTCTGATTCCGGAATTGAAGTTATCAAAATCGGGTACACCGTTAACCGTTTTGTAACGATTCATCATATTGGTAGAAGGTTGCAAAAAACCGCAACAACCGTATTCCGGATTCACAGGACAAACAAGCCATGAATTGAGACGCCCTGTGGGTGAACCATCATTATTGGCCGAATATTGTATTGCCCAAATGGATTCCTGCCCATTTTCATATTCACAAAGGAAGTTTTGTGCGAAATCGGGAAATAAACTTTTGCCCGAATAATCGATAATGTCTTTGCATAAATTCGCCACCTCTGTAAGCTTTTCCTTATTAATGTTTATCACATTGTGGTTCTCATCCTGTTCATAAGCCGAAAAAAGTAAAGCTTTGGCTAGATAAGCTTCTGCAGCATATTTGGTAGGACGTCCTACTTCCTCTTGTTTTTCAGGAAGATTTTCAACGCCATATCTGAAATCGTCTATGAGTTTTTGCCACAGTTCTTCATTACTTAATTCATCATTGCTTATTTTGTCATATTCTTCTTCAGGAGTATTTTCGTCGATATAAGGGAAAAACTTGAAACACAATTTCATATACATGTAGATATGTCCGCGCAAAAAACGTAATTCAGCAATCCGTTGTTTTTTCAGGGGAAATTCTTCTTCACTTAAATTTTGTACTCTTCTTAATGCATCGTGAACTCTTCCGACCGCCACATAATGAACCCACCACAGATTATCAAGCTCGCCGGTTGTCGTTGGTTCCATATAGGTAAATGTTTCCCATAAATTTTGTTCTGCAAGATCATTTGTTCCTGCTCCTCCCTTGTATGCTTCTCCTCCTCTGCAGGAACCTTCGGCGTAAGGCATTCCCATTTGTTTGTTGAAATGATTTTGTCCACAAAACGAATAAGCTGCAATTATCATTTGCTCGACTTTGTCAGGAGTATTTAACTCGTCCGAGGATACTATTCCTTGTGGATTTTGATCGAGCATGGATTCACAAGAAAAAAAGTGCACCAAAACCAGCGCAAGAGCAAGTTTTATTGTTTTTGTTTTCATATTTCTTCTTTTTTAAAATAATTATCAGAAAGTTATGTTCAAACCCATAGTCATTGAAAAGGGTAAGGGATAGGTGTTCCCGGGTGTTTCGGGATCAAGACCGGTGTATGCATCATCGCCCCAGGTTTTCTTTACCGTTAAGACATTATCCGCTCTCAAAAATATTCTGCTGTGCTGGATTTTTAACGAATTTGCCAGATTATCGGGCAATGTATATCCTAATTCCATATTTTTAATTTTTATAAAAGACCCACTTTCGACAAAGTAGGTTGAAAAACGGCCTTCGTCATTATAGTTGTTGATGGAAAGAGCGGGTATTGTCGATTTGTTATTTTTCGGGGTCCAGGCATTCAAAAGTCTTGTTCCGTAATTTTCGCCAACCGTGCCCAAGAAATAAAAATCGGTCCAACTTTTCCAACCGGAAACGTTTAGGTCTTTACCTAAAATACCGTTGAGAAATAAACTGAAGTCAAAATTATTCCATTCAAGACCCATTGTTACGCCGAATTCGAAATCGGGATTTTCATCGCCTATCCATGTGCGATCTTTGCTGTCTATTGTCTTGTCCCCATTTAGATCTTTATAACGGATTCGGCCTGGTGCTGCTCCAACTTGTGTTGCATGATTCTCGACTTCTTCCTGCGATTGAAAGAGCCCATCGGCAACATACCCGTATAACGAATATCTTGAACGTCCCAGGATATTATCTTCCATGCCATCTCCGGGAAAGTTGTTTATTACTTGTTCGGGAACCTTTACAATAGTATTTCGGTTATGTGACAGGATGCCGCCGATATTGAAATGTACATCTTTAATCTTTTGATTATAATCAAGATTAATTTCAAAACCTTTATTGTCAATATCTGCTCCGTTTAACCACATCCCCGCACCTTCGCCTAATGTTGCAACATAACCGGGTTTCATTAAAATATCTCGCGTATATTTTAAATAATAATCAAATGAACCGGTAAGTCTTGAATCAAGAATTACAAAATCTAATCCGAAATTGTGTTGCAACGTGCTTTCCCATTTTAAATTTGGATTTCCCCTTTGGATACGTCTGAAACCAGCCGGTAAAGTTCCTGCTTGACCGGTGATGTCGTAAGCCGTTCCCCAGTTCCAGTCCCAAACGTCATTACTGTCATAGAGATATTCGTACATCTGAAAATGTGCATAATTATCAATTTGAGAGTTGCCGTTTTGCCCCCAACCGTATCGAAGTTTCAGGTGCGAAAAACCCGATAAAAAATTTTCCAGGAACTTTTCGCTACTTAAAACCCATCCAACGGAGAAAGCAGGGAATGTTGCCCATCGGTTATTTTCGCCGAATACGGATGAAGCATCGCGACGTAAAGTAAAAGAGGCCAAGTATCGGTTGTCGTAATTGTAATTCATTTTTCCGAACCATGAAATCATCCTGTTCATGGCAGCACCTCCACCGTTGTCTTTTTCTTGTTCACCTGCATTCAGATACATATAGTCGGTTGTTTCTAATGCAAAGACTCTTCTGCTTGCCCATATATCATTATAATCATTTGAAATGGTTTCTTGACCTCCCATTATATCGAAATTGTTTTTCCCTATATTAAATACATATTGCAGAACGTTGCTGTTATTCCAACTAAAAGTATAATTTGCCCAATTTGTGACTTTATTTTTATCCTCGCTTAAAAATCCCGATTTATACCTTAAATCCATGTTTCTTCGCCAATAGCCTACCAAATCCAATCCGAAATTGGAATTAAACGTAAGTCCTTTCATCAATTGGATATTTAAGAAAGCATTACCAAACAATCGTAAATGATCGTCATGATTTTGACGGTTATCTTCGATCAAACGAACCGGATTCTGACGGTCACTCATGCCTCCTATGGGTCCTCCCCATCCCCCATCTTCTGTATGTACAGGAACTATGGACATGATTGATCTACATGCGCCCAATATACCGTCTCCGATATTCGGCATGCTTCTCCACTGAGATACTGTAAAGTTTTCTCCGATTTTAACTCGATTGTCCAACCAAGAATAGTCCGAATTAATCCGTGCATTTATCCGTCTGAATAAATCCTCCTTGACCGTTCCTTTATTATCATAATAATCAAGAGCAAAAAGAGCACTTCCTCTATCAGAGCCTGAAGAAAGTGTAACGTTATATTGCTGAACATAACCTGTTCTCAATACTTCTTTTTGCCAATCCGTATCGGCTGATCTCATGGTTTTCGTTTCCGGATCAAGCCATTCGCGCCAGGTGACGTCATCCAAAACAAAGTACCCCTCTTCATCTTTATGATATTTGTATTGATATAATTGAGCAATCCCGACCTCGTTAGGATCCGCATTCGGATTATCGTTAACAATTGCCCAGAATTGTGCAATGCCGCGTTGTTTTGTATTCATCAGGTCATAGGGCTTTGCGCTGCTAACTAAAGTATGGGAAGTATTAAAATCTACCGTCAATTTTCCTTTTTTACCTTTTCGAGTGGTAATGATAATAACACCGTTTGCAGCCCGCGCGCCATATATCGAAGCGGATGAAGCATCTTTTAATACTTGAATCGATTCGATATCCATAGAAGCCAATTCGGACATAGACCGCGTTGTAGGTGTACCATCAATAATGTATAATGGATCATTATTGTTTAGGGTTCCCTCTCCGCGTATCCTAACTGTACTCCATGGATCAGGAGAACCCGAGAGATTAATTCGCATACCCGGAACTTTTCCTTGGAGCGCCCTCATCGAATTTCCTGTTGGACTCGACTTTAATTGATCAACTTTGACTACTGCAACAGCACCCGTCAAATCGGCTTTCCTTTGTGTTGTATAACCTGTAACAACAACTTCAGATAATGCCAGCGAACTTTCTTTCATTATGATTATTTCAGGAATACTATTTGCATTAAATTCAAGATTATCATAACCTACATAACTAATTTGAACTGTGCTTCCGGGATTTACATTTAATGTAAAATTCCCATTATAATCCGAAATCGTTCCGTTATTGGTACCTTTTTCAAGAATTGTTGCACCGATAATAGGTTCATTATTCTCATCCACAATCATTCCTTTAATCATCACGGTTTGTTGTTGAGCATAAATTAACTGCCCCAAACCGAGTAGCATAGAAAAAATTATGCACCATTTAATTTTTTGAATTTTATTCATATTAAAATATTTATTGGTTTAGATTTTCGAATGCGATATTATATTTAATAGGATAACCAGACGATAAAAAAAGTAACAAATGCGATAAATCTTGTAAAATACAAGAATAAAAACCTTTTCTATATCAATAAAGATACAGAAATGTTACAAAATTAAAAGAATCCCTATTACTTGTCTTTGATATATTCAGAAGGTGTTACGTTGAAAGCGTCCTTAAAACATTTAGAAAAATAAGCAGGTGAGGAAAACCCTGTTTCATAAGCAACTTCACTGATTGAAAGATGACTACTCTCGAATAATTCGATTGCTTTTGCCAGCCTGAAATTTCGTAAATAGTCTATTGGATTATAACCTGTGATTTCTTTTACTTTTCGTTGGAGGTGTACTCGAGAAACTCCTAATTCTTTACTTATTTTTTCAATAGATATAGCCGGATCGTTAAATTTGGAGGCTATTAACGATGCAAATTTTTGTATGAAAATCTTATCGGACGTTTCTATTTCGATGGTTGAATCAACAATTGGTATTTTGCCGATTTTTATATCTTGCATAAATTTATTTTGCAATTGCTTTCGGTTTTCGAGCAATTTAATAATTTTGATTTTTACATAATCGATATTAAATGGTTTTGGGATATAATCGTCTGCCCCTTCTGCAATCCCAAAAATGCGTTGATTTTCTTCAATTAAAGCGGTTAATAAAATAACAGGTATATAGGATAATTCAGGTGTTGATTTTATTGTTTTACACAGCGTAAATCCATTTGTTTCCGGCATCAGTACATCACTAAGAACGAGCGAAATCTCATCGTTCTTGTTGAGGATATTTAATGCTTCCGATCCGTTGGTCGCGGTAACAATTTTCAGATTATCAGAAAGTTCGGAGGAAAGATATTCCATTATATCAGGATCATCTTCAACAATCAGTATAGTATAATTATATTTTTTGTTGAGAATTTCATCTACAGAGGACGAGTTCGACGTAATTATATCGGCAACTTCATAAATATTATTTTGATCTTTAAAGACAATATCTGCACTATTTTCTTGAGCAATGGGTAATTGCACCGTAAATGTTGTTGACATTTTCGGTACACTTTCCACGGTGATTTTTCCTCCATGCATTTTTACAAATTCTTGAGCCAAGTGCAATCCAATTCCTGTTCCCGTATTGTTGTTATTTTTTGTAGTATAAAAACGTTCAAAAATTAGGGACTGTTTGTCTTTTTCTATTCCGCATCCGTTATCTGTTATCGAAATATATATCGTATTGTGATTTTTTCTTAAGTTGACGGAAATAGCACCCCCTTCTTTCGTAAATTTAAATGCATTCGACAAAAGATTTACCAGAACTTTTTCGATTTTATCCTGATCTAATAACACATACTCAGATGTAGTATTTGATGTGAACGAATAAGTAATATTTTTCTTTTCAGCTAAATCGTCGAAAAGGTTTTTTACCGAAGTTGTCAGAGCTACTATGTCGGTATTTTTTGTATCGAGGGAGCTCGTGTTGCTTTCGATTTTTTTGAAATCAAGAAGCTGATTTATCAGACAAATTAGTCTGTCTGTGTTTCTTTTCATTTTCAGTAAATCATCATGTAAAGCAGAATTAGAGGTGTTTTTTATCCATTTTTCCAAGGGGCTTACAATTAATGTTAGAGGAGTTCTAATTTCATGAGATATATTCATAAAAAAACGTACTTTTTGGTTTGTTACTTCTTGTATCATTTCATTTAGTTGAATAAGCTCATGTTTTTGCTTTTCGGTTTCTTCATTTTTCAGTTTTAATTGAGCATTGCTTTTTTCAATTTTTTTGTTAATGAAAAAGATATAAATCGTAAAAACAAGAATAATGCCCATTAAAACAAGAATGATAAATAAGGAATGCCGTAGACCACTAAACCTATTTAAAATAACCTCCATGCTTTTACGCTGTTGTTCAATCTTATTTTGATAATTAATCAGTTGGTTGGATTGAAGCAATAAAGTTTTAGCTGTATGTTTGTCGATTAAAGCTGTATCTAAAATGTATTTTTTATCAACCGGTTCCCCCTTTAAAATTTTCATAGCTATCCTGATTGCCAAATCTCCGCCTGTGGGATATAAAAATGAAGCATCTAATCTTCCATCAGAGACGGCTTCTAGTCCGGCATCTTTCCCGAATGCTCCGTCAACACCCAATATCTTAATGTTCGATATGAGAGTGGAATCTTTTTCTATTATAGCCTCTCTTACTCCTAAAGCCATTACGTCATTATGAGCATAGACAAGATCTATATTATTTATATTTATAGAATTAAAAAAAATCCTTGCTTCCGTATTGGCTATTTCTTTTCTCCATTTACCTTCTATCGACAAAATAGTAAAGTTCTTATTTTTATCTAATCCATCCATAAATCCTTTGTGACGTTCTTGAGCCGGCGAGGTAGATTTAGTACCCCAAACTTCGAGTATAGTTGCTTCTTTTGGTAATAAAGAGCTTGCATAAACTCCCGCCATTTCCCCTATTCCATAACTATCTCCTCCTATATATGTAGTATATTCATCGGTGTTTATTTTCCTATCCAAAATAATTGTAGGGATTCCTGCCTTATAGGCTTCGACGGCAATGGGTGTTATCTCGTCAGATTCGTTTGGAGAGATTATTAATACATCAACTTTTTTTCGTATCAATTCTTTTATTTGATCGATTTGTTTTTGATTGTTTTCTTCTGCGTCTCGCACAATTATCTCCAAATTCTCATAATTAGATGCTTCTATATTCATTTCTATCATCATCGCTTGTCTCCAGACATCATCCATCATACACTGAGAAAATCCTATGATATATTTTCCATTTTTGGATTTTTTATGGCACGATTCTGTGAAAAATAAAGTTAAAAAGAATAATAAAATTAATGATACCTTTTGCATGGTTTGAGACTGTTTAGTTAATTCTTAAAAAAAGTTTGCAAATCCAAACAGGTTATATGAATTATTCTTACCTTGTTGTCAAATTTATAAGGCCGGTGTGGCTTCCCTTTGGCAATACATTGGGTAAACGGCTTGTGTAGAATGTAAACCTTGACCTTGACCGCGTCCTCTTTCTTTTGATTCACTACCCGCTCATACAATCCCAACTCTTTCCCGTATTGTTTCTCCTACTTCTCACTCATCTTATATTCCAATTCTCGTATTTGTGCTTGAGCAATGACTATTGTCTTCAACTACTCCGGCAGGTGTTCATCGCCAAGATTGTACAAGTACTCGAACAACATGCAGCCTACCGACATACGACAGGGAATAATTCCAGTCTATCTTGTTTGTCAACAAAACCGATTCATGGTTCATGTCCATGAAATCTTCCGGCATGGAAAAAATAAATCTCGCTGCTTTTTTCGGTGATTCCCCTATCCCGATTTGCAACTTTTTATAACGTAAAGATACTTTATTCTGCAAATATAAACAAACATTATCGAATAAGATAAATTCGCGGAGAAACGTGTTTCGTTGTAGGGATATTCTTTATCTTCAACTATAAATTCAATCGGCGAGCGATATAAAAGCACATAATCTGATTGGAAATTCGTAATTTTGCCACATCGTTAAGTGCCGGTCCGGACTGATGAAAACCTGTTCCGGCAGGGTAAAATGAAAAATTACGAAATAAACTATTTCAATTCTCCGCATGAAAGACGATAAAAAGGCTATTCTTTACGTTTCCATAACCGTTTTGAGTTGGTCCACCGTAGCATCGGCGTTTAAACTGGCGCTATCGGGCCTTACTTATTACGAACTGCTTCTGATTGCCTCCATCACGGCGTTGATCGCATTTGCAATCATTCTCACCTTTCGCAAGAGATGGTTTTTGCTTCGCTCCGTCAGTCGCAGACAATGGCGGATGTTTGCCATTGCGGGAACACTCAACCCTGCAATGTATTATCTGGTTCTGTTCAAATCCTACGAATTGCTTCCGGCTCAGATTGCACAACCCATCAATTACATGTGGCCGGTGGTGCTTTCGTTGATGTTAGCCGTTTTTGCACGGCAACGCATCCCTGCTGTCAAATTTGTCGGCATGGCAATTTCGTTGGCCGGAGTTGCCGTAATTTCCATAGGACCGGGGCAATTAACGGGAACCAACCTTTCGGCACTCGGTATAGCCTTAGGCATTGGAAGTGCTTTTGTGTGGGCAACTTATTGGCTCATAAACAGAATGAATGCCGAAACCGATCCGATCGTAAGCTTATTTCTCAACTTCTTTTTCGGAACGATAGAATTGTTGATGATTGCTCCGTTCATGAAAATCGAAATTTCTTCGTTGCAGGGT
>DATERL010000053.1:0-11522 GCA_035271585.1 Prolixibacteraceae bacterium | reverse complement strand
GGCCACCTTTAATACCAATAAAGGTAAATTGGTTGCTGGTAACGATAACTCACCTGTTTTCGAAATCGAGAACAAATTTGTAATCGCTGTTGTTTCGAACGAACTTGAAGAAGGCACTCAACCTTTTGAGACAGTTAAATCAAGTATCGAAATGGCCGTTATTAAAGACAAAAAACAAGAAATGCTGTTAGCTGAATTTGTAAAAGCCAAAGCATCAACCATTGAAGAAACCGCAAATAACCTGAACTTAGAAGTTGAATCAGCTAATGGTTTTAACTTTTCGTACGGCTCGGTTAACGCCATTGGTTACGAACCTTCGATAAACGGAGCAGCTTCTGCTCTCGAAGTGAACCAGCTTTCGAGTCCCATAACAGGCCGTAATGGTGTTTACGTGATTCAACTAACCAATATTGAAGGTAGCACTAACGAAAGCATCGAAGACGAAAAACTCGCCTTATATCAATCGTCAAGCTATCGTGCCAGCTATCAAGCTTACCAGACCATTAAAAACAAGATTAAGATTGTTGACAAACGTTCGAAATTTTATTAAAAATTGATATCATACTAAATACAAAAGCTGTGCTGGTTATTCTGCACAGCTTTTTTTTATAGCTTACGCAACCTTTTCAAGTTGAAAGAAATCTCATTAATAGTTAAATTAGATAAATTATGAAACGAACATTTACCGAAATTTCTATTGCTATCATTCTTTTAATAAGTTTTGCGTCGTGTAACAAAAACGACAACTATTATTCATTGGGTAAAATATGGATTACAATGGGACTTATCGACACCATTGACACACGGGGATACGATTTTGTAATAAAATGCGACAATGGCGATACGCTCTTTCCACTTTCCAACTCGGCACAACACTTTGTGCCCCGCAATAAGCAACGGGTAATTGTTAATTACACCATTTTAGACGAAGTTGGTGAATCGGATAAAACATTCTACGTTAAAATAAACGATTTAAACAATGTGACCTTTAAGGATATTATTGCCATAAGCGCTCAAAACACCGACAGCTTGGGAAACGATCCGGTTAACATTACCGATATTTGGATGGTTGGAGACATGCTCAATATTGAGTTCATGTATTATGGATACCAAAAAATTCATTTTATCAATCTGGGCTATAAAACAAACCAAAAAGGAACAATTGACGAACCTGTTGAACTTGAATTTAGGCACAATGCCAATAGCGACAATAAGGCATACTATCTAAAAGGAATTGTAACGTTCAGGATGGACAACATTATTGAAGCTAAAAATGACACAATAAACTTCACCGTAAACTGGATAGGTTACGATCAAGTGGAAAACCAAAGGCATGGATCATTCTATCAACAGAAACAATGAAAAAAGGCGCAAAACACGCCTTTTCCCTTCTCCCCTCTTAATAATAACACCTTCTAAATCAAAATAGCTTTAAAAAAAGTGCCAATCACCAATCAATTATTTATCAATTTATGCTTTCGGGAAAACAAAGCTCCCCTTTCATTATCCGATCAATGGTATCAAAAAGCTCGTCGCTAACGTTGGTCTTATTAACAAAGCCCAAAAAACCCGACTCGATTAACTGCGTCAGGTAAACTTTATCCTGATACATGGTAACCGCAATTATTTTAATGTTTGGATGGTTATAATTCAGCAATCTAGCTGTTTCTATTCCGTTCATTTCGGGCATTTCAACGTCAAGAAGTAGCAAATCAATGTTACTAAGCTTATTGAAATTCAGCAAACTTTTACCCGACGTAAATTTTGATACCAACTCAAAACTATCGTCAGAATCGATTAAAGCGCTTAATCCTTCAAGAAAAGCCAAGTTATCGTCAACTATTGCTACTTTGGTTTTACGACCCATTTGTTATAATTATAACAACAAACTTAAAGTATATTGCAATAGTTATTATAAGGCATAATACTGAAAAAAAGAGGATATTCCCTTAATTGAAACAAGGGGAAACCCCTACATAGAAGTTCAAAAAACATTACAATTCAACTATTCTATTTTTAAAAGCGAAAACGATTAAACTGGTACTGTTACGAGTATTGGTTTTTTTAAGCAGGCGGGTTTTATGCGTTTCGATGGTTTTAGGACTTAGAAAAAGTTCTTCTGATATTTCATTATTGGTCATGCCCTTACAAATAAGTTTTAACACATCCAGTTCTCGATCGGTAATATCGAGCTTTTTAACTAAGTCTTGCTTCGATCTCAACTCGGGAATATGCAAAATAACCTGTTGCAACAATTTAGGCGAAAAAAAACTTTCGTTGTTGATTACGTCATTAATGGCTTTTTCAAGTTCGTCGGTAGTCGCCTCTTTAAGCACAAAACCCGAAACGCCAGCTTTTATCATTTCGTAATAGTAACTTTGGTCGCTATACATCGAGAGTGCAATGAACTTCAAGTTAGGTTTCTTTATTTTCGCTTCAGTAGTTGCTTCAATTCCATTCATCAGAGGCATTTCGATATCAATTAGAACCAAGTCGAATTCGTAATCAAAAAGCGCATCAACAAAAGCTTTTCCATTTGAAAACTCGGCAACTACATTATAGTTATCGTTGGTTGCCAATAAACTTTTTATTCCCTCCCTAAATAGAGTGTGGTCCTCGACAATAATAATGTTTATCATAATTAGATATGTGTTTCAATGTTTACTTTTACACCTTTATTAAGGTCGGTATCAAAATTAATTTTTCCGCCAACCGAATTGATACGCGACACGATATTAAATAGTCCCAATCCCTTTTTCTCTTGCCATATTTTTCTATAATCGAAACCTGTTCCATTATCTGAATAGTTGAAATATAGTTTTTCATCATTTTCAAATAGTTCAATTTTAACTAAATCGGCTTTAGAATGTTTAAAAGTGTTGTTTAGCAACTCAGTAGCAATTCGGTAGAGCGTTATTTCGATAATTTCGTCGTACCGATTTGGCGCCATGAGCTGGGTTTCAATTTTCATTTCGGAATACATCGATATTTTTTCGACAAAGCTTTTCAAAGCATGTTCGAGACCAAAATTTCGTAAAATATGAGGGCTCAGGTTATTCGATATTTCCTTAACACCAATTAGCGATTCGTTAATGAGTTCTGTTAATTTTGAATACGAATGAATTTCCCTTTCGCTGTATTCGGCATTTTTTATATTGTGTAGGTATATTTTACAAGTCGAAAGTAGTGGTCCCAATCCATCGTGCAAGTCTTTGGCAATACGACCGCGCTCGTCTTCTTCGGCTTTAACCGAAACACTGTACACCTGCTTTTCGAAATCTTTACGGGCAGTTATTTCGTTAAACGATGTTACAACAGCCATACTGCCCTCGTAATCAATTTGACGGCTACGCACCTCAATTGGGAATTGCCTTCCCGCAACATCGGTAATGAGGTATTCAGCAACAACCACTCTCCCCTTATCTACCCTGAATATTTCAGAGGCGACCTTTCGCAAAGCACTTTTATCGAAAATAAAATCGAAGATATTTACTCTTTTTAAATCGTCGGGGTTAAGCCCGGTTAATGCAAAAAAACGCTCGTTAGCCGATAATACCTTAAAACTATGATTGAAAATAAAAACAGCATCACTGGTGTTGTTGTATATATTTCTGAAATTCTCTTCGCTATTTTTCAAAGCTTTTTCGGCGCTGAGTAAGCCCGAAATGTCGTAGCCCATGCCCATAAGGTAAATTTTACCGTTGCGCTTGTAGTTTATAGCCGAATTATACAAAGGCACACGCTCTCCTGTTTTAGTAATCAAATCGGCTCTAAAATAGGCAGAATCGGCTTTCTTCATTTTGAACATCGTATCGGCACTGTTTTCATATTCGCCATTATCGAAAAGCTCGTTGGGGTGAATTTTCTGGATTTCGTCTTTTGAATAACCACTCGCCAAGAGTAAACTTTCGTTCCATTGCACCAGTTTATCGTAATTCTCGAAAACATAAAAAATACCGGGTAATGTTTCAATCAATGTTTTCCCAAATTCCTTTTCGGCTTCAATTTGTTCTTCGTATAGTTTTTGTTGATAATTATCACTCATCAATGATTGAAAACGACCATCGGGCAACATGTTAGTTTTAACCTTAACATGCCTTATCTTACCTTGTTTATCGTGTACTTTTCGTTCGGTTACCAAGGTTTTACCAATTTGCAACAAGTCGTACCTTAAAGGCTTAGGTTTACCCGCTTCGACAACAACGAAATCTAAGTACTTTTTTCCGATAATGTCATCGTTAGTAAACCCCGACATTTTTCTAAAATTCTCGTTAACCAATAATATTTCACCTTCGATATTGGTTATTATAATACCTTCGGAAGACTGATCGAAAAGCAAACGGTAATCGGTTTCGCTTTGACTTGATTTATGAAGTAAATCGAGAAGTGCTTTTTCTAAACCACTCACTATAAATATCGAAGTGTACGATACCACCAACAGGGTCAAACCTATTGCCAACCATAACCTCACGTCATGCAACATGCTAATAGTATCGAAACTATAAGTAATTATTGACTTACTGTACAAAATGGCAAAAACGATATAAACCACAAGGCTAATCCCCAACGAAATATATCCATATTTTTTACCCAAAAACAGGGTAACAAAAACAACCAATAACAAAACATAGGCTAAACCACTAGAAAGTAATCCAAAATAACTTATACTAAAAACAAAAATAAATAATATCAGCAACGCAGTTGATAGTGCTTTGAATCTGAATGTTAATTTTTTTCGGAATATAAAAATAAACGCAAAAAAGATGATAAAAACCAATTGCAAGGTATAAGAAATAGTCCATCCAGTAGTATGGGTGCGAGTAAGGGAAAGAATCAATAATGGAAACGACACAACGATATAAACAGTCAAAAGTTTATCAATGATCTTATTTTTGATCCCATCGATATTTTTTTCTTTTGTTGAATCTGAAAATAAATTTTTAAGCTGCATAAAACACCGCATTTGAATTAGTATTCAAGCTATTATTTTTTATAACTCAAGCATAAAAAGGCGACAAATTACTGATTCATACTTGATAGGTAATATAAACAATAATAAGGTAAAAATGCAAGGCTGGATAATTTTTTGTTAATGAACTCAAACCTTGATCATGTAAGTTGTTGAATTACGAAGTTTTAGCTAAAAAGTGGTTCATAGTGCAAAAGGCGTGGTAAGATGAAAAAGACAATAAAGAAAATTACCACCACAAAACATGAATTAAAAAGGAAAATGTATGCACTTTAGTCGCGCTCCCTTAGAATTTTAACTAGTGCTTTAAGATTAATCAGCCTTACAACAAAGGCAATAAGTACCGTAACAGTCAACATTGCCAAATAACCAATAAAGTGTTTTTCGATTTTTCGACTTAAAACACCAGTCATTATTACCAATACGACAAAGGCTAATATTTTAAATACAGTGTTCCATTTTGGTTTAAAATGGAATATTCGAACCGCTATGAAAACCTGTACCAAGGCAGTAACAACTTGGGTAAACAAGCTAATGTAAGCAGCGCCCAAGGCATGATATTTTGGAATCATTATTAAGTTGAGTACAATATTGATAAACACCCCAATGGCAGCCATAATATTCAACTGCCTAATGCTACCATTGGCGGTAAGCAGTGTTCCAAATATATAAGTTGTTGAAATAGGAATAAAGCCAAAAATAAGGGTTGCAAAGATAGGGGCTGATTCAGCCACATGCTCGTACCTCATCCACTCCATTATTTCAACCTGATAGAAATAAGATGATATTGATGTAGTTAACGATAAAAAGATAATTAAAGTAAAAGCAAAGCTGACCAATTCATCAATATTTTCCTTCATTTTAATCATGCGCGAAAATATGGGCAACAACATGCCGGCAAATAAAACACCGAACATCGAAACGGCATCGAGTAACCTAAAACCGTGAGCATACAAACTAACTTGCCTGATTCCCTCGGCGTGAGGCAACAAACGTTCAATTAAAACGGTATCGAAACGGTTGTAAAATGCCATTAAAAAAACAAGAATTGCATAAGGATATGTTTTCTTTAAAAAAACAAGCGTAAAATTAAAGTTGAAGCGCAATTTTATTTTGCCCGAATGCTTTAATAAAATCAAAAAAATTACAATGCCAGCCAGCAGGTACGATATGGTTTGAATGTAAACAAACCATTCAATTTTAAAAACACCATTCGTGATATTAGTAAAAAGCAGTATTCCACAAAACAAAATCATAAAAACACGATCGATAACCGAAACTAAACTGTCGATAGTGAATAGGTGCAAGGCAGTTAGGTTCGACCTGAAATACTGAATAAACTGCAACAAAAACTGGTTTAAAACCAAAAATACCAACAAATGAATTTGTACGTTATTGTAGCCAACAATAGCTGCCCAAATAAAACATACAGCAGCATATAATACAGCCAACACCAATTTAATCCCAATAATATTACCCATGTGTTTTGACAACAAGTGGTTGTACCGGGCTATATTTCGATTATTATAATTGGTAATGCCTAAATCGAGCAAAATATTAAGTGTGAGCGATAAGGCAAACAACGAATAGTAAAGGCCATAAGCATCACCTGTGACATTCTGAACAGTTCTGTCGATACCAAATAGCCAAAGAGGCTTGATAAGCACATTAACTGCTAGTAAAAGAAGTAGGTTAGTGAAAAACTTTCGCTTCAAATCCCCTTAGTTATTGATTAGTTTATTTTTCACAAAGTAACAATGTTTATTAATCATTTCCAATGATTCTGATTTAAAAAAACCCGTTTTTTTATCCGCCAATCCACAGTAAATAAATTGCAGATTATAAATTTAAAATTGAGCAAATTTATTTTATTTTGATATTTTTAAAAGGTTTTGTTACTGAAAAGAAACCTTTTATCTTTGCTACCCATTTTTTAGTTACAATGAACATTTAGAAAATATAAAATGAAACAACTTATCAGGGGGCTTTTCCCATTATTCTTTATTATTCTCTCGCTTAACACTTTCGCACAAGATGTTCAAAATCAATCGCTTAAGTTTGGGCGCTTGTTAAGGTTGATCGAAAGCTATTATGCCGACTCGACCGATATCGAAAAGCTAACAGAAGTTGCTATTATCAACCTTTTAAGCGAACTCGACCCCCATTCGGTTTATATTTCGAAAGACGAAGTTGAAAAAATGAACGAGCCTCTGCAGGGTAGCTTCGATGGTATTGGCATATCATTCAGCATTTTACGCGACACCCTAATGGTGATACAAACCATCCCGGGCGGCCCTTCCGAAAAAGTTGGATTACAGGCTGGCGATCGCATACACTTTATCGACAATGAACCAGTAGCCGGAGTAGGCCTTACCAATCAAGTAGTTTTTGACAAGCTAAGAGGCGAAAAAGGCACCTTGGTTACCGTTAAAATTAAGAGAAAAGGACAAAAAGGACTGATCGATTTTAAAATTATCCGCGATAAAATACCCATTTACAGTCTCGACGCATCCTATATGCTAAATACGCAAACCGGGTATATCAAGCTGAACCGCTTTTCAGCCACCACAACCGACGAATTTGTAAAGGCAATTTCGGAACTTAAAAATAATAATAATCTACAAAACCTTGTACTCGATTTAAGGGGTAATGGCGGTGGTTTTCTAAAATCGGCCCACGAAATATCAGATCATTTCCTTATTACCCGAAGGATGATAGTTTATACCGAAGGACTAAAAAATCAAAAAAAGGACTACTTAGCAACTACCACCGGAGAATTTGAAACAGGCCGCGTTGTTGTTCTTATTGACGGCGGATCGGCTTCAGCCAGTGAAATTGTTGCCGGAGCAATACAAGATTGGGACAGGGGCATTATTTTAGGCCGCCGTTCGTTTGGCAAAGGATTAGTACAACAACCCTTCTATTTAACCGACGGCTCAATGATAAGACTTACTACAGCCCATTATTATACTCCCAGTGGCCGTTGCATCCAACGCCCCTACACCGAGGGCATCGACGATTACCGAAATGAATACCTCGAACGTGCTGATCGTGGCGAACTTTTCAGCAAAGACAGCATTCAAATTTTTGATTCCATTGCTTATAAAACACTCATTAATAACCGCACAGTTTATGGTGGTGGCGGTATTATCCCCGATGTATTTATCCCGGTCGACACCTCTTCAAATTATGCCTACTATAATCAGTTAGTACGAATGAGTATTGTAAATCAATACATTACCGACTACATGGACAAAAATCGAAAAGATATTTTAGCAAAACACCCTAATTTCGATAGTTTCTATTCAAGCTATAAAGTTAGCGATCAAATGCTGGAAGAAATTTGGTCACAAGGCGACAATAAAGGGATTGAACGCGACAAAAAATCAATTGCTTTTATATCGGCTTATGCAAAAAAACACATCAAAGCAATAATTGCTCGCGACCTTTGGAATTCCAGCGAGTTTTACCATGTATTTAACACCGATGATAAAGAAATATTGAAAGCCATAGAAATATTAAATGCCCCCAAACGGTACAACGAAATTCTGAAGGGTAATGCCAATAACTAATTCGGTTTTTTCCTGGCTTTGTAATAACTGGATTGAAATTACAGGTTCGATACTGGGTGTTTTTTATGTATTTTTTTCAATAAAACAAAATATTTTAACTTGGGCACTAGGTCTATTAACCTCGCTGCTTTATATTTATGTTTTTTTCGCATCAAAATTCTATGCCGATATGTCCTTACAAGTTTATTACGTATGGGTGAGCATATATGGCTGGGTTCTTTGGTCGAAAGGGAAACCAACAAATAATAGTCAAAAAACTCTATCCGTTTCGAAACTGAATAAAAAAATGGCTTTAACACTGGCACTCGTTTCAGTTTTTTTATGGATTTTAATTTACTTCGTACTGGTTTATTTTACCGATTCACCCGTACCATTTGGTGACTCGTTTACAACCGCATTCAGCATTGTGGCCACCTTTATGCTGGCACGCAAAATCATCGAACATTGGTTAATTTGGATTGTAGTCGATATTGTTTCACTTATACTATACCTTTATAAGGGACTTTATCCTACCTCCTTATTGTTTGTAATTTACACACTGGCTGCAGTATGGGGTTATATTGAATGGCGTAAAGAACTAATATTGAACAATGAATAAAACTCGTAAAATTGTTATCACCGGTGCCGAATCGACAGGCAAAAGTACCTTGGCCGAAAAACTTTCAGACCATTTTAATGCAAGCTGGATTCCCGAGTTTGCACGTCAATATGTTGAAAATCTGAACCATAAATATACGTATGCCGATGTTGAAGCCATTGCCCTCCACCAAATAAAAATTGAAAATGAACTGGTTAATAAGCCAGTGGTATTTTTCGACACCTGGCTCATTATTACCAAAGTATGGTTCGATTTTGTTTATGGCAAACATCCAACATGGTTGCACCAGGCTATTCTCAACAGCAACATCGATCTTTTTTTACTGTGCGACATCGACATGCCGTGGGTTGAAGATCCATTACGCGAAAATGGTGGCGAAAATCGAAAAATTCTACACCAAATTTATATTAACGAACTAAAAACTTATAATTTTGAATACCAGATTGTTTCGGGCTTAGATCAAAGCCGTTTGCAAACAGCAATCAACTTTGTAAACCAGACATAATAATCAACTAAAAATTAGCCCATTGGTAAATAAACTATTTTTCACCAATGAAATGAGTAAGGAAAAAGTAGTCTATTAAATTTTATAGTTGAAAAACAAGCATGGTAAATCGATACGAAATAGGATGAATTGATGATCAACATAGTCAACATAATTCAATAAGTTACTCCGATAAACTGGAGCAGTCCATGAAGACACTTACGTAAGTTCAATATTTATATCTTCAATCCAACAAATAGTCAATATCTTAAAATTAAATTATTCGAATGAAAATAATCATTGATAATAAAATCCCCTATATTAAAGGTGCGCTGGAACCTTTTGCCGAGGTAATTTATTTATCGGGGAAAGATACGACCCCCGAAATAGTTAAGAATGCCGATGCAATTATTACCCGAACTCGTACAATTTGTAACGAAAATTTATTAGCCGGATCCACGGTAAAAATGATTGCAACGGCAACTATTGGATACGACCACATTGACACCAATTATTGCGAAATCAACGGAATAGAATGGACGAATGCACCGGGCTGCAATAGTTGGTCGGTTGCTCAATACCTTATGGCAACATTGTTTTCGTTAGCCCAAGAGCGCGGCTTTTGCCTGTCAGATAAAACAATTGGCGTAATAGGCGCTGGCAATGTAGGGTCAAAAATTGCTAAGCTTTGCGCAATATTGGGCATGAAAGTTTTGGTAAACGACCCACCAAGAGCAAGAGCCGAAGGCAGCACTAATTTTGTGACATTGGAACAAATTCAATCCGAAGCCGATATTGTTACTTTTCACACTCCCCTAACCCGCTCAGGCGATGATAAAACATTTCACATGGCCAACAAGGCTTTCTTCGATGGCTGCAAGAAAAAACCTATTTTCATCAACTCGTCGAGGGGCGAAGTAATGGACACCGAAGCCGTAAAACATACTCTGGCAAAAAACTTAATATCCGACGCAGTTATCGATTGTTGGGAAAACGAACCCGACATCGATTTAGATTTATTAAAACAGGCATTTATTAGCACACCTCACATTGCAGGCTATTCAAAAGATGGAAAAGCCAATGGCACCAGCATGAGTGTGCAGGCAATCAGCAAAAAATTCAACTTGGGAATCGACAATTGGACATGCTCAGATGTTGAACTACCAATAAAAACAACAATTGAAATCGATGGACGAAGAAAAAATGAGCAATCCATTTTAGCCGAAGCAATCTTGTTCACTTACCCAATTCACACCGACAGTAAAAACCTAAAATTAGCACCAAAAAATTTCGAACAACTCAGGGGAGATTATCCTGTACGGCGCGAATTCCCTGTCTTCACAATAAAAACAAAAAATATTGGAAGTAAAACAATCGAAAAATTAAAGGCATTTGGGTTCCAAACCACCTAAAATAAAAAACGCCTTAAGAAATTCATTTCTTAAGGCGTTTTCATTTATACTTTTCCCCTATTCATTAAACAATGGTTCAAACTCACTATTGGTGTTTTGGTTATTAATGCCAGAATTAGATCCATCGCTTTCACGCAAGCGATAAAAATGAGTGGGTTTATATTTCATTGCCCACACAAAAGGGATAGAACAAAACATTCCACCAATAATTGCCCCCACGTCGGCCTCTTCGTTTCGGCAAATTGTTGTATAAAAAGAATTGTAGTTCTCTTTTTCGAGACGAACCGAAGTACAACTAAACATAGGTTTAGTATCGGTCATTTCGAAAGGGGTTTGACCAACAGCTTCGCCATTAAGATACAAATTAGCACCACTGGGGTACGAATCGATCAAAGTAGTGCTGGCACAACTCGATAGCAAAGCAACTGCAATCAGCAACATGGTCATCAATTTAATTTTAAAGGAGAAATTTTTCATAGCTTACTTA
>DATERL010000052.1:0-15649 GCA_035271585.1 Prolixibacteraceae bacterium | reverse complement strand
CTTTATTGTGAGTAGAGCGGTTACAGCTTTTCCAAAATTTGTTGATTTTACACGAAAATTGGTTTCGCGTAAGCATTTTAACGATCTCCAAAACGGAATTATTTATCTAAAAGGAGGCGATTTTGATGAAGAAATTGAAATGTTCAAGGATAGAATTGAAGTTTTTGATATTAGCGAATTTTTTGAAGAATCTTTTTTTGAAACAAAAAAACTGATCTATCTACCTCTTTTATAGGTATTAAAAATCTATTTCAACTTTATTTGCAATTATTCGAACAAAAAGTTTTTTACAGTGGAAAAAACATTTATTTTTGCACTCCGTTTTGAGAACGATTAAATCAAAGAATTAAAAAATATAGTGAGATGACAAAAAGAACATTTCAACCTTCAAATAGGAAAAGGAAAAATAAACACGGGTTCCGTGAGAGGATGTCGACTGTGAATGGTCGCAGAGTGATAAAAGCGCGTAGGGCTAAAGGAAGATGGAAACTAAGCGTTTCTGACGAGCCTCGTCATAAGCGTTAGTCAAGCTCTTTTTAACCATTTACATGACAAGGTGAAGAATTGTTTCTTTACCTTTTTGTGTTTGTATATATCTCCTTTTTGAACTTGAAAAGCGAAATTCACACATTGAAACCGAAAAAAGTGAACCGTTTATAAGGTAACACGAAAAACTGCGTTATTTTTGTTGAAACCATTATTTTTCTGACATGAGTATCAAATCGTTTATAAAGAGTAAACAGTTTCTCCTTCACCTAGGGCTCATCATTTTTACCTTTGGATTTCTTGTTTATGGTGCATTACTGACGTTAAAAGTATATACCAATCATGGCGAATTGTTATCGATACCCGATTTTACTGGGTTTACCGAACAGGAAGCCTCGGTTGTTGCCAAAACGTTTAAGTTGCGCTATCATATCAACGATTCGCTTTTTGTGCCCGATGTTGTGCCTGGTTCAATCGTTTCACAAACTCCCGCAACCGGTAGCCGGGTTAAGGAAGGCCGTATGGTTTATCTTACCATCTCGGCAATGGCCCCCGAAAAGGTGTTGTTGCCCATGGTGGTTGATGTTTCGTTCCGTGAAGCACAAGGCCGTTTGCTCAATGCTGGTTTGCGATTGGGTAAGGTCGATTATCGTCCGAGTGAGTTTATTAATCTGGTACTCGAAAGCCGTTTGCATGGGCAATTACTGCCCAATGACACCATGTTGATTAAAGGAACTGCGATTGATTTAGTTGTAGGAAAAGGATTGAGTAACGAGAAAACTTTGGTGCCCGATTTGTTTGGATTCTTTTATGTTGATGCACGCGAGACCCTTTATAATATTAGTCTTAATACCGGAGCGTTAATTTACGACGAGTCGGTTCTTAATGCTAAGGATACATTAAACGCCAGAATATGGAAGCAAAATCCGGCCTATTCAACCAGCCGGTATTTCGAGTTGGGCGTTTCAGTTGATTTATGGTTTACTGTTAACGAAGAAAAACTTGTGGAACCAACTGTTGTTGAACCTGAAAATTTTGATAATCACCAAGAAAATACTGAGGTAGAAGTGTTAGAATTTTAATAATTATGCAAGAAGAACAATTAGAAAATATTGAAGATTTTGACGAAAACGAGTTGTTCGAGCACTTCAGGTTCGAGTCCGATGCCGGGCAAAAAATAATGCGTATCGACCATTTTTTGGTCAATCGCATGGAAGGAACCTCACGTAATCGCGTTCAGCAAGCAGCCGAGGCCGGGAGTATTATGGTGAATGGTTCAGCTGTAAAATCGAGTTACAAAGTGAAACCGCACGATGTTATCACCATTGTACTTGATTACCCTAAACGTGAATTAAAAATTATTGCCGAAGATATTCCACTGAACGTGGTTTTTGAAGACGATCACCTGATGGTGGTGAACAAACCTGCCGGTATGGTTGTACATCCGGGACATGGTAATTATTCAGGAACCCTAGTCAATGCGCTGGCATATCGTTTTCGAAACCTTCCACTTTTTAACGCCGAAGATCCCCGCCCGGGCTTGGTGCACCGCATCGATAAGGACACATCGGGCCTCTTGGTTGTTGCAAAAACCGAACAGGCCAAAAATAACCTTGCCTTGCAATTCTTCAATAAAACCACCAAACGACGTTATCAGGCATTGGTTTGGGGAGCGCCAAAAGAACCAGAGGGAACCATTGTGGGCAATATAGGCCGAAGTTTGAAAAACAGACAGGTATTTACCGTTTTCCCCGACGAAGATTATGGAAAACATGCCGTTACCCATTATACAACCCTCGAAGATTTTGGCTATGTGTCGCTTGTTGAATGCCGCCTCGAAACCGGTCGCACTCATCAAATACGCGTTCACATGAAATACATTAATCATCCGCTGTTTAACGATTCTAATTACGGGGGCAATGTAATTTTGCGTGGAACTACTTTCTCGAAATACAAGCAGTTTGTCGATAACTGTTTTAAAATTTGCCCGCGACAGGCTCTACATGCCAAAATGCTTGGTTTTGCTCACCCTGCCACTGGCCAAGATATGGTTTTTGAATCGGAACTTGCCGATGATATGCAGCTGCTGGTTGACAAATGGCGTAATTACATTGTAGGCCGAAAAGATGAGTTACAAGAAGAATAAAACGATTCAACATGATCATTGATAAAATTGAAAATGCCCATCAATATTTTTCTTTGGGCGAGCACATCAAAAAAGGCCTTGAATTTATCATTCAAAATAATTTACCGGAATACAAAGATGGTAAATACCCTATCGATGGCGAAAATTTTTATATGATGATTAGCCAATATGAAACCAAACCGTCGGTTCAATGTAAACTCGAATCGCATCTGAAATATATCGACATTCAGTTCCTTTTAAAAGGAAAAGAAAAAATTGGCTACACTTTTAAAACAACTCAACTTCCCAGCGAAGCATATTCTCTCGAAAAAGATGTGATGTTTTACAACGAGCCGGTTAAATATTTCACTTTGGAAGAAGGCGAATTCGCTATTTTCTATCCTTCCGACATGCATCAGCCAGGTATTATTGCTGAATACCAGGCCTTAGTGCGAAAAGTAGTATTAAAAATTGCCGTTCGGTAGCATCGGGTTCTAATTTTTACTAAATTAGCTCTATTTAAAGCCTCAAAAATTCAATGCTGAAGTATTGTTTTTTTGACGTTTATTTTTTTGAATTCACCTTAATCCATACTGTTATGACGAAAGAAAAAAGTATTCAAAAAAGCGCTTCTAAAAAAACACCTGAAAAATCGTTAAAAGAAAAGCGTTTGGCCAAAAAATTAAAAGAAAAAGAACGTAAAAACCTGTAATAGTTTATTGACTGGTTTATTTTTAATCCCCGGAGGTTGTTGGACATGCCGGGGTTTTGTTTTTTGTAAGAATAATTAATTATTCTTGTCTCCGATAGCGACTAAGCTGATTTCTATTTAAATATATGAATAATTTAGGTTAGAAATATTTTGAGTAGTTGCTGGCCGGGTTGGCATACATTTTCAAATAATATTCAACAACCTCGTGTTTTTCGAAACTTAGTGTTGCTGCTTCATTTTCCATACGTTCAATAAACATTGCTTTTTCTTCGGGCGTGTAATGTGCCTTGAATTCTTCCGATTGTTTGAGTAAATCGGAAGCGATGTAATTGTTAGGCCATAGTTTGTAATTGGCATAAATACGTTTGTCTAAGTACTCGGTAATGGCTTGTATTGTTTCGTTGTTGTTTTTGCCTTGTGTGATTTCGTCAATTCGCAGGTTGAGTGGATTCCCAAAAGCATAATGAACCCTGCCCTTAGGTTGCATAACACCGTTGGCCATACTTTTTAAATCGTCTTCTTTGCTTTTTAAAAAATCGGGATTATATTTTCGTTTTAGCAACTCTTCAACTTTTGATATGCCACAAGGTTCAATTTCGTACGAAATGGCCATCGGCACAATGTTTAATTCTCTGAATCCCTCTACAATAGGCTTTGTGGTGCTCATATTCAGCATCTTAAGTAGCGCAGGCTGGGTTTGGTCATCACCGTTTTTTGTGCGGCCTTCGCGTTGGGCAATCCATACCGACTCGTTTTTTTCTGAAATGGCATATCGGATATAAGCCGATAAATTGCGCGAAGCATTAAGTTGTTCCCTGATGCCCAAATTTCGTTTCACAATAAAAGAGCGGTTAATACGCGCCAAATTTTCAATCCATTTGAATATTAGTAAGTTGTCGCCAATGGCATTTTCGGTTTTACTGAAGCCATGGGCATGCATGATCGCATTAAGAAAACTCGCATCGAGAATTATATCGCGGTGATTGGATATGAAGAGATATCGCTCGCTTGGATTGAACTGCTCCATGGTGCTGTATGATATTCCCTTGGTGGTGGCCAATTCAATTTGACGTAATATAGGGTAAATTACTTTTTCTTGAAATGCATCGACGGTGTTGAGCTGTCCTATTAATTGCAGGAGTTGCTCTACGGCCTCTGTTTGCTGGTAAACTTTTTTTAAAACACTGGCAAACATGGGGTCGTTGGCCAAATCTTTTAATGCTTGTTTAATTTCTTCGTTATTAAAGGGCCGAATATCATCGAAATGCTTCATAAGTAAATATATTTTTTAATTACTGTATAGCCAACTCCGCAATTATCGGAAGAACTATCATATTGGATTTTTGTTAATGCCTAATTCTTCTACGATTTAATGGTATTTCTCGAAATATCGGGATAAGTTGTTATCCATTAACCGACGTAATATTATTCGTCCCATTAAATTTAATTTTAGCGGGGCAAACATAGTAAAATTGAAGGGAAGTGAAAAACCCTATTAGAAACGGTATCGTAACTGTGCCCTTAATTCAGACCTTTTGTTGCCTTCAATAAGCGTGTTCCCTGAGCCAATGGTAAATTCGTCGTCTAAATAATTTGTTTGTGAAAATTTGAGGTTTATTTTAAGGTTTTGCAAAATAGCGTAACTCATGTTTACGTAATAACGCAATCCATGAGAATTAAAGGCCGGGATGTAAAAATATTCGGGTACGTCGTTTTCATAAGCATAAACTCGGCTGTTGTAGCTTTCGGTATTAAACCATGCAAAACGGGCCACGGCCGATAGTTTTTCAAAAGGATGAGTGGCAATATCGGTAAAAACTAACCATCCATTCTCCATCATACCATTTTTTTTGTACCCCGACCATTCGGTGCGGAACTTTAGTGTTAATTGATCAGATATTATCCAATTAGCATTAAATCGGGCACGGTTTGTTTGTTGTTGTTCGTCGGGTTTAATTGGGGCGCTTTCGCTCGATTTTTCGCTGTTCGTTTCTGTTTTAAATCTCAAATAAAACGAGAGTTTGCGGGTAGGGGTATAATCGGTTTGGAGTGCAAAATCGTTACCGCGAACTGGACCAGTACTGGTATATCGTACCCATTTTGATTCGTAACTGTCGATGTAGCCCGAGATTTTTACTTTTGGAAGTGGATAGACCAATAGACCAGCATAAATGCCGCGTTCGTTGCGTATTCCGCTCGATTCGCCAAAAGCGGTGCCATTCACGCTGTGAAAATTGGCATCGTAATCGCGATAAATCATGCTAATGGCGATTGAACTTGCAGGTTGACTTTCGAAGCCTGCTAAAATTGCTTTACCCCCCGATTTGCTAATGGCTGCTTCGCCAAATAGGTTAATGCGGTTAAAAACCCAAAGGGCATCAGCACTCAAGTTAAAGTTTTCGTTTCCCCTAAAATAGTAATGGTTATATGGTTGCCAGGCTGGGTTAATGGTTGCGTTGTATTTGCGCCATGCCCCGTTCATAGCTATCGAAAACCGCTTGATGGTGTATTTTACACTTCCTCCTGCGGTTTGTACGTTTAGTGAGTTTTTATTGCTGATTTCACTTGAAGTGCGATGGTAACCTGATGTTTGTAGGGATGAAACCATAACTGGGTTACCGCTTGAGTCGGTTTCGCTAACCGTAGCATCGACGTTGTTGAGGGAGTAGTAGGTGATTACATTGAAATTGCCCAGTTCGAATCGGGATGCGACACCTCGCATAAAGTTGTTTTCGTCGGCCGATGTATTGGCCCTGATGCCTTGCCCTGTAGCCCTCACCCCAATACCATCGCTCATTTTTCGTTTTCCGTAACTTGTCCATTGAACTAAGCCCTGCCCAGTTTTTACTTGAAAATCGCCCAAGTAAACTTCTTTCAAGGCCTTTCGGCCACTAAAGCCAACATAACCCGAATAAAAATCGAAGCCATAAGGGTTGCTGCCCTTGAAAAATGCTTCGCCTGCATCGTTTTCGGCGGTTATGCCCAGTTTGAAACGGTTTCCTTTTTCAACCCTGTATTTGAGTAACGACCTCATAGGCATTCCTTCAAAAGCAATTGCACCGTTTTTATCAGGCTTAAAGCCGGCCGGTTTTTCGAGAGCTTGGCTATAACGCAACAACATTTCTTGTTTCCAATAGGCTTTGGACTGAACATCGGACGGTAAAAAGCTAACAAAACTACTTAGGTCGGCAGCCAGCTGACTATTGAAGCCTTCGATTGCTTCTAATTCGTATTGACTATATATTTGACCAAATTTTCTGCGGTAAGCCAATAAGTTTTCGATTTGGAACGAAGTAAGGAAAGGGAATTTTTCGAGGTCGGTTCGTAAAGCAGTATTAATGTTGAGCGGGGTTTCAATATAGTGTTCAAGGTCTTCAAGAACTGCACTCAGATCGGCCTCTTCACTTAAATCTTCGGCATACGATTCAACTATACGTTCAATTATTGATAGGCCGGAACTTTGAGGATCCTGCCCATGTGCACCAGTGAGCGCGATGAGTATGAAAAGGACAATATTTATAATCTTTTTATCCATTCCTTCGTTTGTTGATTTTAAGGGTATTAAAGTTTTTTATTTTTCATGTTTAAAAAAACGAAAAAATGAGTGAAATAGATGGTACGTAGCCCAAATAGTTGTGATAGCTAAACGCTGCATCGAGCTTCATGAATTGAGTATGATATCCAAAACCCGCAAAAAACTTTACCGGTGAAGTGTTTACTCCTCCTCTCAGGAAAACCCCTTGGGTTGCCTGCCATTCGACCCCCATTTTGAGAAAGGGTTGATGAGTTTCTATTTTTTCTATTTCGTAAGATAAAATGAAATCGTCGGTGAAACGAGTATGGCCACCAAGCGTAAAACGCCATGGTATTTCGCTGCGGTACATTGTTGTGTTTATGGCCGGCGATACTGGGTTAGCAAGATGAATTCCCCAAAAAGTTTTTTCGGTAATATGGTAAATTGCGCCTACTTCAAAACTTGCCGACATGGCTGTGTTGTTTACTTCGGGCAATTTTGATCCAAAATAGTTCAACTGCACACCGGCCGAAAGTTTTTTGGTTAAAAAACGAGAATAGGCTATTCCGATATTGCTTTCGGCCCATTCGGAAGGTCCAAAAGAGTTAAACTGAAATGCAAAATTCCCGCCCGAAGTAGGTAAAGTCAACATAATTGCACGCATCGACATTTGTGGAATCAGGTAACGGTTTTCGTAAAAAATAGAAACTGAAGTCTTGTCGAATTCTGCCAGCCCGGCCTGATTATGAAAAACCGAAAACTCGTTGTATTGGCTTACAAAAGCGTTGCCCATTCCAGTAGGCTTCCCCCCAGTGGGATATACATCACTTCGAGAAAAGCCTGTGAGACTTATGAGCATAAAGAAAATGATATAAACTATTTTGCAGGTTCTCACTTTTTTTGTTTTGGCTGTAAGTTAGCAAAAAAAGGTGCACACCGGCATCCTTTATTATATTGTTAATTGAAATGTTTAATTGGTTTTGAACTTGAATTTGATTTCAGCCAGTTCTTCATTGGCTTTTACAATTTTATCTTTTAGTGAATTTTTATAAGCTTCTAATTTTCCTGCAACTTTTACATCTCCAAGCGATAACATTTGTGCAGCCAATATCCCGGCATTCATAGCGGCATTAATGCCTACGGTTGCAACTGGTATTCCAGGAGGCATTTGTACAATGGCAAGCAAGGCATCGATACCTTCGAGGGTGGCTTTAATGGGAACGCCAATAACTGGCAATGTTGTCATTGAGGCAATTACACCCGGTAAGTGGGCGGCCATTCCTGCTGCTGCAATTATCACTTTAATTCCTCTGTTTTTGGCTCCTTTTGCAAATTGCTCAACTTCGGTAGGTGTTCGGTGTGCCGATAAGGCATTGATTTCGAAGGGTATTTCTAATTCGTTGAGAATTTTGGCGGCTTTTTCCATAACGGGCATATCGCTCGTGCTGCCCATGATAATGCTTACAACTGGTGTCATTATTTTTTGCTTTTAATCGGTTTATTACGAAATGTGTTACTGGCAAATATAGAAAAAAGAACAAGTATTTTATACATATTGTTGTTGGTGCAGTGTTGCTACAGCTGGGTCGATGTTGTCTTTGCGTCTTAACTCGTCGAAGAGCGCGAGCAGGTCGTTTACTTTCAAACGTTTTTTATCTTCGCCTTTTAAATCATAAACAACTTTGCCTTGGTGCATCATAATAATGCGATCGCCAAGGTTAACAGCTTGTTGCATCGAATGGGTAACCATTAAGGTGGTGAGTTGATCGCGGAGTACAACTTGTTCGGTAAGCTGAATTACTTTGCTGGCTGTTTTAGGGTCAAGCGCAGCGGTGTGTTCGTCGAGCAGGAGCAATTTGGGTTTTAAGGCCGAAGCCATGAGCAGCGTAAGCGCTTGCCTTTGACCACCCGAAAGTTTTCCAATGGGATTGTCGAGCCGATCTTCGAGACCCATGTTCAATGGTTTTACAATTTCTTTAAAATTGTTGGTAAGCGATTTTGGTAATCCCCAACCTAAGCCCCTGCTTTTTCCCCGTTTAAATGCCAGTGCCAGGTTTTCCTGAATGGTCATGTTGGGTGCTGTACCGCTAAACGGATTTTGAAACACACGCCCAATTAACTGTGCACGCCTATGTTCTCCCCACTTTGTAATATCGATACCATTGAGTGAGATTAAGCCTTCGTCGACCAAAAAAGTACCGGCAACTGCATTCAACATGGTTGATTTGCCCGAACCATTGGTACCCAGTACGCATACAAAGCTACCTTCTTCAATTTTAATGTTAACACCTTGCAAGGCTTTAACTTCGTTGGGTGTTCCGGGGTTAAATGTTTTAAATATATTATCGATTTTAAGCATGGTTTCCTTTTTTTAAATTCAGTTTGTTTTTGTTTTTCATTATACCTGGTAAAACCAGAGCGATAAAAACAAAGAGTGCTGTAATTATTTTAAGGTCGTTAGGGTTGAGTCCCCAGCGTAAGGCGATGGCAACCAGTAATCTGAAAAGCACCGAACCCAATACGGCACCAAAAATAACCATTCCAAGACTGTTATCGTTTATAATTGCTTCGCCAATAATTACGCTGGCTAGCCCCCATACCATCATTCCTATTCCCATTTGCACATCGGCAAAACCTTGGTATTGTGCAAGTAAAGCTCCCGATAGTGCAATGAGCCCGTTCGATAGTGCTACTCCTAATACAATCATGGTTTTGGTGTTCACACCCAAGGCGCGTATCATTTGATCGTTATCGCCGGTGGCACGCATGGCTGTACCAATATTTGTTTTAAAAAACCACCACAAAAGCAGGCCAAATAGGGTAATGCCCACAAGGCAAAATCCTAGCAACCAAAGGTCTTTAACGGCTACTTGCCATCCAAGTACCGAAGTGCGTGTTCCGGCTCCCGAAAATTTTTCGGAAAATTGTTCAACCCACGTAAAGATGGTGGTCTCGTTCAACATGGGGATATTGCTTCGACCCATCACGTGTAGGTTAATTGAGTAAAGTGCCGTCATGACCAATATTCCGGCAAGTAATGGATTGATTTTGAATTGAGTATGAATAATTCCGGTAAGTGTTCCAGCGGCCATACCGGCAAAAAAGGCGATCATACTTGCTAGTAATGGATTTACCCCGGCAACAATTAAAGCTGCTCCTGTAGCTGCTCCGAAAGTAAACGAACCTTCGGCGGTGATATCGGGAAAGTTAAAAATCCGAAAACTTATAAAAATCCCGAGGGCGAGCAGGGCTAGTATTAGTCCTATGGTAAATGATCCGATGAGTAACGACATAACAGTGTTTTTTGGTTTGTGTTTTAATTGGTGAAATCAACTGGTGTAATCCAGCAAAATCCATGTGCAAACTGGCTTTCGCCTAAGCCCGATATTTCGCGCTCGTCGTTGGTGAGGTGAAGAATATCGCTTAGCTCGGAGTTGTGAAAAAGATAATCGATGGTTTCATTTAGATCGATATCGGTCTTTTTCATTGGAATGTAAGGAAAAACGGCGGTGTGTATATGGCCGTTGATGGCTTGTTCTTTATTACTGAGCGGACGGGTAAATTTATTTGAAAGCTGATCGCCCTTTTGGGAGAAGAAGCCAACCGAGATGGTGAGCATTTTGTGATGAACCGGTTCGGTGGTAAAGTTTACGCTGTTCTTTATTTCGGGATAAGTGAATAATTTTCGGCCTTCGATTGGAGATACATTAAGCGAAGTACCTATTAATCCTCCACTTTCGGCGAGCATTACAATGGCAAAGTTTTCAAATTGTGTTAGTTCCGAGATCGATTCTATCAAATTATTAAGTCCTATGGTACTTTTAGTGGTTTCCGATTCGAAACGCAAGAGGTGGGTGAAGCGTGCATCGACGTGGAGGCCGTAAAGCTCGGTAATAGAGGCAACTAATTGTCCGCTACTATAAATGTAGTCGGGTTTGCGCGAGCCGTCGGCAGGAAGGTAGGCAATGTTTTTGCCCATCAACAGAAACTCGCCAAAGCGGTTTTTTTCCGCTTCATAATCATCGCCAATTGCGCCTAAGCCAATTGCAAAATGCATTTCGTGGGCTTTAACAATACGGGCATCCGAAGCAGTGAAAGCAGCGTCTTGTAAGAGTTCAGGTTTTCCATGCAGTTCAACTTTACTTTTTTCTTTGTTGTTGAGTGTGGTTAGTAGAAAGTTGAAGCCATGGTCGTAATGAAGCCCGTGGTCTCCGTCGGGGGCAAGGGGTTGTGCCTCGATTTGTTCGGGCGCTTGAGAGAGCATAACGGCCATACCCACCATTTGCAGCACCTGCATAACATTGTCCGACATGGAAACAATGTAGAAGTACCCATTGATCGATTTTAGGTTTTTGTGCTGGTTAACCAAGGCCCTTATTCCCGCAGAGCTCAGGTATACAATTTTGTCGAAGTTAACCGCGATGTGGTATTCTCCTTCGCGCACCAAGCGGTCGATGAAATCGTTCAGTTGGCCGGCGCTATTGGCATCGAGGCGGCCACTGCAAGTTAATAAGGTGCCATTTGCTATGTTGCTTTTTTCGATTTGAAGGTTTGCCATAATTTATCTGTTCGGTTTAATTGATTTTCAGTAGTTGTTTTTTCAAACTGGTTTAGCATATTAGGGTAATACTATTTAGTTTTTGGCTCATTGCTTCATAAACTGGGGTAATTGGTGTTGGTTTCGGTATCCGAGCCGTGCGGTGTTTTGCGCAGTGGAATCTTACGGTTCGATAAATCGGACAGCAACAGTATTGCTGCAACCAACAACAAGGCAATTATTCCGTTTATGACTTTCTTTATCTGCATAATTGGTATTTAGTGTTTAGTAATGGGCTTGTTTATTCTATCCGGCCAGAGCTGCTTCTTCACTTTCAAATATTTTAAAAATAGTTGAAAAACCCGAAATATCGAAAATCTCTTTGATGGAAGGTTGCATTTTACACAAGTGAAGTTTTCCCTTGGCCGCCATTAATCTTTTTTGCGTGATTAAAAAAACCCGTAAGCCCGAACTGCTGATGTAGTTTAGATTATCGCAATTGAGAATAATATTGGTTTCGCCGCCATCGATTACTGTTGAAATTTGTTTTTCAAATTCAGTGTAATTGGTTGTATCAACACGTCCGTTGATATGCACTACCATAAATTCTCCTTTTTTTTCGTTTTGAATATCCATTGTTATTTTTATTAGATCGATTTTGTTAATGTTAATATGTTTTTGTTGTTTTTTCTTTTGTATTTCACTTCGTTCATAATCTTTCGAATCAGAAAAATCCCCAATCCCCCTATTTGACGATCTTCGACCGATAGGGTGGTGTCGGGATCTCCCTTTTGAGTTGGGTCAAAAGGTGTCCCATCGTCGGTAATAACCAGTTTCAGTATTGAATCGTTCAAGTTAAAATCGATGTCGATTTGGTGGTTTTCCTGATCGTTGAAGGCATAAAATATTACGTTGGTGATGGCTTCTTCAATAACCAGGTTCATGTTCATTGCCAACATAGGATCTAATTCCCACTCGTCGGCAATTTGTTCAATTTGTTCGGCCAGTGTTGGGAGCTGGTCAATGTTGTTTATAATGGTAATTCTTTTATTTTTTTCCATTGTATATGATGCTAAGCATGGTTATATCGTCCGATTGCATATTGTCTCCTACGTGAACAGCAACATCCATGGCCACTTGTTGAATTAACCCTTTTGGGTGTTCGCGTAAGTATATCGACAAGCAATTCATTAATCGTTTTTCGGAATATAGCTCTTGATTTTTATCTTCAGCCTCGGTTATTCCATCGGTATAAAGGAAAATTTTGTCATTAGGCATTAATGTTAGTTCCTTTTCATGGTAATCGAAATCTTCAAACAAGCCAATAGGTATATCCTTGGTTATGGGAAGAAACTCGACTATTCCACCCGTTCGAATTAATACTGGTGGGTTGTGTCCGGCGTTTGCGTATTTAACTAAACCGTTGTCGGTATTGATAATTCCTAGAAAGAAAGTAACAAACATATTCGATTCGTTACCCGACGAAAGTGCTTTGTTTAGCACGTTTACAATATGAGCTGGCGATGATTGATCGGGAGCGGCCGAGCGTAACAAGGTGCGGGTAACTGCCATGAACAACGAAGCTGGTACCCCTTTGCCCGAAACATCGCCAATGGCAAAGCACATGTGGTTTTCGTCAATCATAAAGAAATCGTAAAGGTCGCCACCCACCTCTTTAGCGGGCTCAAGCATGGCGTACAAATCGATTTGCGAAAGGTTGGGGAAGGGCGGAAATATTTTTGGAATCATTCCCATTTGTATTTCGCGAGCAATGCGCAATTCGCTTTCAATTTTCTCCTTGGCCGAGGTGGTATCCTTAAGGTGTTCAATATAACTTTTCAAATCGGTTTGCATGTGTACAAAGGAGTCGTGCAGGTCTTTCATTTCATCTTCGGTGGTAATATCAGGCAAAGCGGCATCGAAATTACCTGCAGCTACTTCTTGTGCCGACTTTGAGAATTTTCCAAGAGGCCTAAGTTGTTCAGCAACAATTCGTTCAATTGAAATAGTGAGAATAACCAAACCAATAACAATAAGTAATATTAAAATGATGGTAATATTGCGCAAGGGAAGGTACATTTCGGACTTTGGGAAAACTACTGCCAACGCCCAATTGCTCGATGGCAACGGGGTGAAATACATAATGCGTTCGACTCCATTAAGGGTGCTGGAAACAAATTCGCTTTTACCTTTTAGCATTTCCCTACCAATATCTCTTAATTGCGGATTATCAAGTTCATCGGCAACACTAAAAATGCTCTGATTCATAATCCAATCCTTGTTGGGATGGGTAATAAATGTGCCACTAGGCGATAATACAGAAGCATAGCCTGTTTTAAGTATTTTCACTTCCGAAACAATTTCAGTAAACCAATCGAGTTCGAGGTCCATGGTGATAATTCCGATAGGAACTTTTTTCCCATCAACAAAACCCATAAAAGGTACCGAATAAGTTGTCATCAAAGCATTACCGCCCCCTGTGTCGAAATAGGGTTCGGTCCAATATGGTTTTCCCAGTTTCATGGGTATTTGAAACCAATCCATCACAAAATATTCGTAATCTGGGGTTCCAAGCTGCATGGTCTTTAAGGTGTCGTTTTCGCGATAAGAATAGGGTGAAAAATACTTTCCTTGATCTTTAAAGAAATAAGGGTCAAATGCTATTGCGCTGCCAATCACTTCGGCATTATTTTCAAGAATTTTACGTGTTATTGAATAAATTGAATCGGGGTTCAAACTGGTGTTCTCAATTATCCATTTGTAGTTATTGGCAATTTTTGTTATTGGCAATAATACTTGCTCTGTTCTATAAACAAGCTGATTGGCTGTCGATTCGGCATTACTGTAAGTCATTGTTTCAATTTGCTTTTTCGAAAATAAATAAAAAGCCCCCAACGAAATAACAAACAATAAAATACAGAAAGCAAGAACGTACAAAACGATCCTTGATGACAATGATTTGTTGATATTGAAATTCATAGTATTAAGGTTGAGTTAGTACTGGTTTATGAAAATCTTGATAAACAAAGCGTTTTTGTATGTACCCACCATCAATTAGAATGCTTTGGGCTTTATAAAAGTCGGTTTCAGTCAATTCGCCGACATCTATATTTTTATTACCGGGTGCTAGTAATTCCAACACTTTTTTTAACATCCATGTTTGATGGGCTCTGTTTGTTGGTACCTTGGCTTTTTTCATTGTGTGCAACACTACATCAATTGTTTCGTCGAAGTTATTTTTTGCATATTCCCATCCTTTCAAGCTCGCCCGTACAAATTTTTTCAAATCATCGGGGCGTTCGATAAACGTTTTATTTAAGCAATATAGCCCGTCTTCGGGAATGTTGTAGCCATAATCTGAAAAGAAAAATGTATTGAGTTCGTCGGGGTCAATACCTGCGTTAATGACCTGATAATATTCATTGAACCACATTACGGTCAGTGCATCAACACCATCGTGCATAAAAAGGTTGATAGATGAAAGAATGGGCACCCACTCAACGGTATAGTTATTTGAACTCATTATGGCCTTACCTACTTCGTCGAAACCACTTTGCCACACCCCTATACTTTTGTTGTTGTAATCGGAAAGTTTTTCAATGCCTCTTTTCTTCTTACTTACGAACATTAAAGCCGAGTTTTGTGAAATCTGAGCAATATTCACCAAATCAACACCTTCGTTTTTCGATGAGATTGCGGTGACCAAAAAAAGTGATATGATATCGGCCTTGCTATTTATCAACTCTTCGGAAGCATTTACCGATGCCGATGGATGGACAATTTTAACATCGAGACCTTCATTTTCGTAAAACCCTTTTTCAAGTGCCATGTAATAGCCGGCAAACTGGGCTTGTGGCAACCAGTGGGGCGTGAAAGTGATGCTTGGTTTTTGAGATTGAACCAATAAACCAATAAAGAGCAAAACCGTTATTAGAAAAGCTTTGTAACTCATAGCTAGTCAATTTTTATGAATCAAGGTAAAGGTATAAAAAAATGGTTTATAATGAATGTAAAATACAATTTTGAAAAGTAAAAAACCATGGACGTTTTTCTACCTTATTTTTTAAAAATGCTCTTCAATGTATGTTTAAAATACCTTGATTTTTATGTTGTTAACGTTAGCCATTAAACGCGGGTAAAACGATTCGGTGTTTTTTTGGTTCAAAAACACCGATGAGTAAACCGCCGACTTTGCTATTTAAGAAGGCGCAAATTGCTTTGATAGAGGCGTGTTCAAGGTCGGGTTTTTTCCTATTGTGAAGCAAATTCTAACAC
>DATERL010000051.1:0-16324 GCA_035271585.1 Prolixibacteraceae bacterium | reverse complement strand
ACCACTAAACCCGAACGCATCGAAAAATATATTAAGAAGTTATTAGACAATTAACGATGTGATAAATGTTTTGTGGTAAAAGCATTGAAATTCATATATTGCAACTTCAAAAAAAACATACAATTAATGGCATTATCACACAGAGAAAAACCCGATTGGCTTAAAATAAAGTTGCCCAAAGGGACTAATTATACGCAAGTGAAATCGTTGATACAACGGTATAACCTGCATACTATTTGCACCAGCGGAAAATGCCCCAATATGGCCGAATGCTGGGCTGCCGGTACCGCAACTTTAATGATATTGGGTGATATTTGTACCCGAAGCTGCAGGTTTTGCGCAACCCAAACCGGTAAACCCCTACCTCCCGATGCGCAAGAACCTTCAAATGTTGCCGAATCGATACGGCTAATGGGACTTAAACATGCTGTGCTTACATCCGTCGATCGCGACGATTTGCCCGATAAAGGCGCTGCCCATTGGGCCAAAACTATTGAAGCAATAAAAAGGGTGAACCCGAATACAACCATGGAAGTGCTGATTCCCGATTTTGATGGAAATGCTGACTTGATTATGCAAGTGATTGGCGCAAAACCCGATATTATTTCGCACAACCTTGAAACAGTTCGCCGATTAACACCCATGGTTCGAAGTCGGGCAAAATACGACGTAAGTTTAAGTGTGATTAAAATTATTGCCGAAGCAGGAGTTGTTCCTAAAAGTGGCATTATGCTTGGTCTGGGCGAAAAGCGCAACGAAGTGCTCGAAACGATGGACGATTTAATTAGCGTTGGGTGCAAGGTTTTAACCATTGGTCAGTATTTACAGCCCACAAAAATGAACCTCCCGGTTGAGGAGTATGTTCATCCTGATGTTTTTAATGAATATCGAAAAATTGGACTGGAAAAAGGGTTTCGTTTTGTTGAGAGTGCGCCACTGGTGCGCTCCAGCTATCATGCCGAGAAGCACATCGAATAATTTTAAACTGTTGGTTTGCTTATTTTTTTTTGCTTCAAAAATAAATTATTTTATGGCTTTGGCAGTAAATAAATTACAATATGAATACGAAAATTATATTTGAAGATCTTGGGGTCTCGGAATACAAAAAAACGTGGAAATATCAGGAAGAACTAATGCAAAGAGTTATTGGTCAGAAAGTTGCAAAAAAGAACAATTCCGAAATTATTTCAGAAAATTACTTGCTTTTTGTTGAGCATCCGCATGTTTACACCTTGGGTAAAAGTGGCGATGAACAAAATTTACTGCTCAATTATATTCAGTTACAGGCAGCACATGCTACATTTTTCCAAACCGATAGGGGAGGCGATATTACTTATCATGGCCCTGGTCAAATTGTTGCATATCCGATATTCGACCTCGAAAACTTTGAAATTGGATTGCGAAAGTACATTTACAAAATGGAAGAAGCCATTATTAAGTCCATTGCAGAATATGGATTGGTTGGAGCTCGTGACGAAAAGGCTACTGGCGTATGGCTTGATACTGGAACTAGTTCTGCCCGAAAAATTTGTGCCATTGGTGTAAAAAGCTCCCGCTTTGTGACTATGCATGGTTTTGCGCTCAATGTAAATACCGATTTATCTTATTTTCAGCATATTAATCCTTGTGGTTTTACCGACAGAGGTGTCACTTCCATCGAAAAGGAACTCGGACACTGTTTAGATTTTGAAGCCGTTAAAAAAATAGTATATCAAAAAATGATTGAAGAATTTAACATAAGTTAATTTAATCAGCAGACACAATTTTTTTATAATAAAAAAAGCAAGAACCCATTAATGGATCCTTGCTTTTTTGTGTGAACTAGTTAATTATAATATAATTACACCATTTTTCTCGTTGCCAATACCTCCAGGGATAAGGTTGTCGGCTTCGCTGTCGTTAATCCAAGTACTTTCGTCGAGTAAATACCTGAACTGATATTCACGACCAGTTTCCAATTCAATAGTAATTGAAAATGAACCATCTTTTAAAGCTTTTAATGGATGTGAAGTTTCACTCCAAGCGTTAAAGTCGCCTACCAAAAATGCTTTTTTGGCATCTAATCCTTCACTTTTTGATATTTTGAAACTCACCTTTGCTAAAGGTTTCGATTTCAGTATTTGTTTTTTAATACTCATAATTTTTTTTTTGAGTTAGGTGTTAAAATAATTTATAAATTACATGATTTTTAAATCTTATTTTTTGCAAAATAAAACTGATTTTTCGACGAAAACAACATAAGTCGTTATTATTCAGTATTTGTTAACTGTTTGTTGTTTATTAATTGCTTTAATTCCTAAATATCAGTTTAAGATAAGGGTTTTTTTCCTATTTTTAAAAAAAACAAACACGCTATCAAATAATCGATATAAATAAAATAAAATGAATATCATTCATATAAGTGCCGAGTGTTATCCGGCAGCTAAAGCTGGTGGACTTGCCGATGTAGTTGGGGCGTTGCCTAAGTATCAAAAACTTTTAGGGCATAAAGCTTCTGTTATTATGCCATTCTATCATAATAAATTCAGAGAATCTAATTTATTTAAGAAGGTTTTTACTGGATATGCCCGAATGGGGCATGCTACTTATACCTTCAACGTGTTGGTACCCAAAAAAATAAAGCTTGGTTACGATTTATTCATGGTTGATATTCCAGGTCTGTTCGATCGAGAAAGTATTTATTCATATAGTGATGACACCGAACGTTTTATTGCCTTCCAGATAGCAACATGTAATTGGCTAAATTCATGGGAAAGCCCCATAGATGTAATCCATTGCCACGATCAGCATACCGGGTTTATTCCTTTTATGTTATCGAAAATATGGGAATACCGAAAGTTTGAAAATACACCCACTGTTTTTACAATACACAACGGTGAGTATCAAGGTCAATTTGGGTTCGATAAGTTGCACTATTTACCTCCATTTCATTCCTTCTTTAATGGTTTAGTAGAGTGGAAGGGAGCAATCAATCCATTGGCGTCGGCTATTAAATGCGCGTGGCGGGTAACCACTGTTTCACCAGGTTATATGGATGAAATCAGCCATTCGATGAGTGGATTAGAAGAGTTGCTTAGAATAGAACGAGAGAAATGCGTGGGCATTTTAAATGGTATTGACACTGATGTTTGGAATCCAGAAACCGACCCAATGCTCGATGTGAGTTATGGAGTTGACAATGCTGATGAAGGAAAAAAAGCTGCTAAAGATAAACTTTGCCAGCAGTTTAACCTTAATCCCAAGAAACCATTGTTTGCTTTTATTGGCAGGTTGGTTAAAGAAAAAGGAGCCGATATTTTACCCGATGTGATTTATCATACAATGACGAATTACACCAATGAACAGAATGTTTTGATTCTTGGATCGGGAGAAAGTGTTGTTGAAAACAGTTTGCTCGAATTGGAAAAGCAATTCAAAGGCAACTTCTGTTCGTACATAGGTTATAACGAAAAACTGTCGCATGAAATTTATGCCGGAGCCGATTTTTTGTTAATGCCATCGAGGGTTGAACCATGTGGTTTAAATCAACTTTACGCCCTTCGCTATGGTACCATTCCTATTGTTAGGCGTACTGGTGGCTTGCGCGATACGGTAATCGATATGGGAGATGCTGGATTCGGTTTTTGTCACGATCATTGCACAACTCACGACGTTATGCATTCGATTTCTCGCGCAAAATCATTCTTTAAAAACAAAAAGAAGCTGGCTGAAAATAGAAAAAAAATCATGAGCATTGATCACTCGTGGAATAAAGCCGCTGACGATTATATTAAGCTTTACGAATCTTTTTAAAATACGAACTATGAAAGAGAAAACTTTAGCCATCATTTTAGGTGGAGGACAAGGCTCTAGATTATCGCCTTTGACCGAACAGCGTTCAAAACCAGCAGTACCCATCGCTGGAAAGTATCGTTTAGTCGATATACCAATATCAAATTGTCTTAATTCCGATATTCATCGCATTTTTGTTTTGACTCAGTTCAATTCAGCATCGTTGAATCAACACATCAAGAATACTTATCAGTTTGGACAATTTTCGAAAGCTTTTGTTGACATACTTGCTGCAGAACAAACACCGAATAACAAAAATTGGTTTCAGGGAACTGCTGATGCTGTTCGTAAATGTCTGCACCACTTTTTAGTTTTTGATTTCGAATATTTTCTGATTCTTTCGGGCGACCAGCTTTATCAAATGGATTTTCAGAAAATGGTTGATAGTCATGTTAAATCAAAAGCCGATATTACTCTGGCAACACTGCCAGTTGTGGCAAAGGAAGCCCCCGATTTTGGCATCCTTAAAGCCAATGGGGAAAATTGGGTCACGGAGTTTATTGAAAAACCATCGTCCGACCTACTGCCTCAATGGACTTCGTTAGTTAGTTCAGAAATGGAAAAAGAAGGCAGACTCTATTTGGCATCGATGGGGATATACATATTTAATCGCGACTTGTTGATTAAATTGCTGGAAGAAGATACCAAAGATTTTGGCAAAGAGATTATCCCTCAAGCCATTAATAAGTTCAAAGTTGCAAGTTGCCAGTACGAAGGTTATTGGACCGATATAGGGAACATCGAGTCGTTTTATGAAGCCAACCTGGGCTTAACCGACGACATTCCAAAATTCAACCTATTCGATAATTCCAAAATGATTTATACTCGTGCAAGGCTTTTGCCTCCTTCAAAAATTTCGGGTACGAGTTTAGAACATGCCATGATTGCCGATGGGTGTATCATTAATGCCAGCCGTATCGAGTATTCTGTTATTGGCATCAGATCAAGAATAGGAATGGGAACAACCATTGTCAATACTTATGTAATGGGTAACGACTATTATCAAGAGCTTGGCGATATTGATTTTGAGCATAACGATGGCAAGGTAATGGGTATTGGCGAAAGGTGTTTCCTCGATCATTGTATTGTTGATAAAAACTGCCATATAGGTAACGATGTAAGCATCAAAGGAGGTGCTCATTTAAGTGATACCGAGCATGAGCTTTATATCATAAAAGATGGAATTGTAGTCATCAAAAAAGGATCGGTTTTGCCCAATGGGTTCACCATATAGTTAATACAATATTGCTAATTTTAAATTTAAGGCTTCATTTAAAGTGAGGCCTTAAATTTTTCTTTAATTTTGGTTTATGTTTAATAGGTGTTTTTTTTAATTAATTTCCATTAGCTGGTTATTGCCTATCAAGCTAGGATGTAATACCAAAGCCGATTTTTACACCACAAACAAATGTTTCACAATATTTTACAACAATTCAATCGATACGGGGCAATGGTCGCTCCCCAAAACAGGATGTAATATTGAAGCCGATTTTACATTGGGCATAAAAGCTTGGCTCACTAAAAAGTAATCGATTCTCCAACCAATATTTTTGCCACGTGCTCCGGCACGGTAGCTCCACCACGAGTAAGCATCGGTTTTATCTGGGTGGAAATGGCGGAAACTATCAACCAACCCGCCGTGGGTTAGGCGATCCATACCATCAATTTCTTCCTGCATGTAGCCTGCCGATTTGTTGTAATTTGCTTTGGGACGGGCAAGGTCAATAGCGGTATGTGCCACGTTTAAATCGCCACAAACCACCACTGGTTTTATTTCCTCCATCTTTTTCAAGTAATTAAAGAACGCGATATCCCATAGCTGACGATATTCCAGCCGTTTTAATTCGCTTCCCGAGTTGGGCACATATACTGTTATCAAAAAGAATTTTTCGTATTCGGCACATAAAATACGGCCTTCGTTGTCGTGTTCTTCAATGCCTATTCCTTTTGAAACAGATAAAGGTTTTGTTTTTGAAATGATGGCAGTACCCGAATATCCTTTTTTTTCGGCCGAGTTGCAGTAAATGTGATAGTTTTCTAATCTTGAAAGTGTTTCGAGTACCTGATCGTCTTGTGCTTTGGTTTCTTGTAAACACAAAACATCGGGGTTTAAAGCTTCAAAATCGGTAAAAAAGTTTTTTTGGGCAATGGCTCGTATGCCATTTACGTTCCACGATATAATATCCATTGGTTTAATTTTAAGTTCATTTTAGTAAAAACAATACTAAGGAATTTTAAAACACTATTTGATGTGTTTTGTTCTATTAGTTGCGCTTTGAAATATTGCGAATATTTTTAGCATAAATAAAACAATTAAACACATTATAATCAAATAAAATAATGACAAAACATTGGAATCATAACGATATTCCTGACTTACAGGGCAAAACTATTATTGTAACTGGTGGTAATAGTGGTTTGGGTTACGAATCGGTGAAAGCTTTTGCACAAAGTGGAGCAAAAGTGGTGCTGGCTTGCCGCGATATAATAAAAGGAGAAAAGGCCAAAAGTGAAATAATGAAAGCTAAACCATTGGGTGAAATTGTGGTGATGAAAATCGATTTAATGGATTTAAAATCGATAAGAGCTTTTGCTCAGCAATTTAAAAGTGATTTTACTCAACTCGATGTGTTGATGAACAATGCCGGCATTATGGCCACACCCAACTTCAAAACTAATGATGGCTTCGAAGCACAATTGGGTACTAATCATTTAGGCCATTTTGCTTTGACCGGTTTGTTGATTGATTTAATTAAAGCCACGCCCAATTCGAGGGTTGTCAATGTGAGTAGTCTTGCTCATAAATCGGGTGTGATTGATTTTGATGACCTGATGTTTGAGCGAGGCCGAAAATTTAAATCCATGCGAGCTTATGGGCAATCGAAGTTGGCCAATTTACTTTTTACATACGAGTTACAGCGTTTTTTTGAATCCAATCAATTTGAAAGTATCGCAGTGGCCGCTCATCCTGGAGGCTCCAATACGCGTTTGGCCAGTCACCTCGAAGAGAACTGGTTTTTGCGAAAACTCTCACCTGTTTTACGGGGAATTATGCAGTCGGCAGCAAAAGGTGCGCTACCACAATTAAGGGCATCGGTTGATGCAGGTGCGAAAGGTGGTGAATACTATGGACCTGGTGGTTTTGGTGAAGTGTTTGGTTATCCTGTTTTGGTAAAATCAACTCCCGCTTCGCATCATCTCGGTGATGCCAAAAAACTGTGGAAAGTTTCAGAAAAATTGACTGGGGTGTCTTTTTAATCCTAAATGCTATAATCAATTTTGAGTTAGTTCTTTTTGTGGCATTTTAAAATCAAAACTTATAATGAATGATGTTTTACTATTAACTCAACAAAACAACCATTAATTGATAACATAATGGATGGTAATATGTTTTTCAATTTTGAGAATGCTTTTCTATCTTTATACTATAAATTTTAATCAAAAATAAATATTGAAAAATGAACCATCCAATTAAATTAATTACAGCCATTTCTCTGATATTAAGTATCGGAAGTTGTACGGTTAATCAACAGCCTAAAATAGTAGAAATAACTGGAGAATATAGCATCCCAGATGCCCCCGATTGGGCTCACGACGCTGTGTTTTATCAAATTTATCCGCAAACTTATTACGATACAAATGGCGATGGAATTGGTGATTTGAACGGGATTACCGAAAAACTTGATTACATTAAAAGCCTTGGAGTTAGTGCTCTTTGGCTGAATCCATTTTTCGATTCGCCTTTTAATGATGCCGGATACGACATTTCGGATTATTACAAAGTGGCTCCCCGCTATGGCACCAATGACGATGCAAGGCGCTTGTTCGAAGAAGCGCATAAGCGTGGAATTAAGGTGATTTTCGATTGGGTAATTAGTTATACTTCAATCGATCATCCATGGTTTCAAGAGTCGGCCAAGCAAGAACCCAATAAATACTCTAACTGGTACATATGGACCGACAATACTTGGGTTAATCCACCGAAGGAATATGGCGATGCGTTCATTAAGGGATACAGTAGTCGTAATGGTCAGTTTATGCGCAACTTTTACTGGAGTCAGCCTGCTTTGAATTTTGGTTTTACCAATCCCGAAGAACCATGGATGTTGCCCATCGATCACCCCGATATTGTGGCTATGAAAGACGAACTGAAAAATGTACTTCGTTTTTGGATGGACATGGGAGCCGACGGGTTCAGGGCCGATATGGCCGGTGCATTGGTTAAAAATGCCAACGTGAAGGGCAACGATCAGTTTTTTAATGCTCGCGACGAGGGAACAAAATTGTTTTGGCAAGACATACGCAAATTAATGGATACTGAATATCCGGGATCATTAATGGTGGCCGAATGGTCGGGACCCACAGATGCACTCGATAATGCTTTTCATTGTGACTTTTTTCACTGGTTTGCTGGCTACAACGATTTAGTTCAAAAAGAAAGTTGGCGTATACTGAATGGCGTTTCCGAAGGGCACAGCTTTTTCGACCGTCAAGGCTTGGGCAACATTCAGGCTTTTCTCGATAGTTACATGGAAGAATATCTTAATACCAAAGACAAAGGTTATATTAACCTACCGCTTGGTAATCACGATAATGCTCGCCTTAACGTAGAACGAACCAACAAGGAATTGGAGATGATATACGCTTTTGGCCTTACCATGCCGGGTATTCCCTTTGTGTATTATGGAAACGAAATTGGAATGCGCCAACAATATGGCAATCCTAATGTTGAAGGAGCTTATCCTCCACGTTCGGGCGATCGTACCCCCATGCAATGGACTTCGGAAAAAAACTTGGGTTTTTCAAGCGCAAACCCCAATAATTTGTACTTGCCTGTTGATCCGACTGATGATGCGCCAACAGTTGCCGCTCAGGAAAATGATCCCAGCTCGTTGTTAAATAAATTTCGCAAATTGGTCAATTTGAAAAGTTCGGAACCTGCTTTGGCTGCTTATGCCGAATTTGTACCTGTGTATGCCGGCGAAAATACCTATCCTTTTGTTTATGCCCGTGCCAATGGTAACGAAGTGGTTTTGTGCCTCTATAATCCTGCCGATAGGACCGAAAGTGCCGAATTTAGACTTAATATAAATGCAAGTGGACTTGAATTGTTGATAGGCGATGAACTGAATATTAACAACGATAATGGTAAATATACTATTGAAATGCCTCCCGTTACTTACGCTTTATACAAAATAAAGCTGTAGTTTTTGTATTGTTTTTTACAAAAAAAATAATGGGACGAAGATTCATTTAATTTATTCGTGCCAAAGTATGCGGGCACATATTTAAAGTATGAGTGGCTTTTCAATCCTAGAAAATACGTTTCTAGGGTTATAGTCTAGTATTATTAAAATAATTTTACGATTTGATGTGTCAATTATACGATTTGAGAGTGTTTTTCAATCAATCTAAATGTAAATTTGTTTGTGTTATAACTAGTTCGAATTGAGGAGAACAACTTTTTTATTTTTTAGCAGCTAATTTTTTTAGCAGATTTTTTGAACTTACATTTTATATTAAAAGTATTTTAATAGGAACAAGAGAAAGGGTGTTTTTAAGTAAAGAAAAAGGTGGTATTCGTTAAGAAGCCACCTTTTTGTTTTTCCATTCTTTGGGTGCAAAACCTGTTTGTTTTGTAAAAGCGCGTTGCATCGAAACCGAAGAACCAAAACCAGCCTGAGATGCTAAAGATTCAATTTTAACCTGTGGGTTTTGTTTAATTAATTTTTGTGCTTCTTCAATTCTGTATTTGTTTATAAAAGTATTATAATTCATTTGAGCAAAGCAGTTTATCGCTTGCGATATATAGGTTCTGTTCGATGTCAAGGCCATAGCCAGCTCCGAAAGTGTTAGGTTAGGCTTTAAAAATGGTTTCCTCTCATTCATATACATAACCAGGTTATTGAATATGCTTTCAAGTTCATTGTTATCGGTATTCTGATAAGGCTGTGCCGAAGGAAATTCAATTGATGCTTGTGCATTGCCCCAGATACCAATCAACCAAATGAATATTGACATTGAAAACATTGAAAACATTAACAAATAATTATGGGAATCGTCGAATGGGTTGATCACATAGAATAATACCGATAGTATTGCTATCGCAATCAACGCCAAGTTGAACCAAACCAACCATTTGATTTGATAATTGTCGGCATTCGAAAATTCGTTTTTAATTTTTTGATGGTATTGATGGCTGATGATGAATATGGCTGCACTATAGCCTATTACTTGGCTGATTATTGCTACAACATTTAAAATGCGCAGCCATTCCACTGTTATAAATTCATTGCCGGTTTCGAATAAGTCATCGCGATAATTACTTAAAAACGAAACACGTTCAGAATGCTCAAACCTTAAATCGAAAAGAACAAAATAAAGCACAAAAAATACAATTGGCGGTATAAAGTGAACCAATATTTTCGGTTTAAAACTATAGTTTTCGGTAAGTGTTTTGAGGTATAAATACAACGAAGGATAGATCAATAGCACCAATGCAACATGGAGACTGTGCATATAACTGTAAACGCTAAAATCTTCAATAAAATAAAAATAGTTGGCTATAAATACAGCCGAAGCATTTATCATGCTGAAGGCAAGTATCTTTTTCGATTTATTGCCTTGGGCATTATAAATAATTACCACCGATAAAATGAGTGGTATGATAAAAGTGGCTATTAAAATAATTTGCTCCATCTGTTCACAAAAATAATCAATTACATTTTTAAAAGGTGCCGTTTTCGACACCTTTTAATGAATTTTTTTATTCATCGGCTAATGACTCACCGGTAAATGCCGGATATTTATCGGTCATAAACATGGTGTAAATCAGTACGCGAGTTTGCCAGCGCAGTGTGCCTTCTATCCAGGCAAAAAAGCCTTTGGGATATTTGCCCGTGAATAAAACTGACCACCACGAAAGAAATATTAGTATCAGCGCCCATAATTGTCTGAAAAATAAAATGAATCCATGGGGAATGAGAATGTAAAAATATCCAAAAAAGAATCGAAGCAATAAATGCCCCCTGCTTAATTTTTCAGGGTATTCAATTTCGAATACAACATTTTTATCAACAGCTTTAAGCCCAAATGCCGGATATCCATCGGAAAGATTTAGGAGTCGGGCATTTAAACGTAATACCCAAGTAATAAGTCCAACCTGATAATTAAACATCGCTTTTGGGAATTTGCCTGTAAAAAGAACGGCAAAAAAAGCTAAAAATTGAAGTACTCCGGCCCATAAACCCACAAAGAAAAGTAGAAAACCATGTGGAATTCCGATGTAAATTACGCCGAATAATGTTCTGAGCAGCAACTCACCTCTAGAGTACCGCTCTTGATGGTTAATTGAAAATTTCATTTTTAATTGTTTTAGGTTACTTAACTTAAAGCTTAAATATAAAAATATTTTTTTAGATTTACAGTATTTATTGTTGAAAATCAGTCTTTTAATGGTTTGTACTATCGGCTATGTGAGGTGAATTATATTTCGGCATCAATTTTGAATAGCTTATTTATAGTATAACCGCTCTTAGATTTTAGAATTGTTTTTGAAAGGCATTTTACAATTTAAGTGCATAAAACATAAAGCCATGAAAACAAAAATTTTGCTTCTGACAATGTTGATCTTTCTGGCGCTTACAATAGCCGCTCAACAAAAGGTCACCGTTAATGCTACCAATTACGATATTAGCGATAACCTCGATCTGAAAGCTGTTGCTTATCTCTTTGGTGAGTCGAAGAACCTCGAAGATTTTGAGGTGAAACTAAACGATCCCGAATTTCAAATCTCAAACCTCGATCTGAATGGCGATGGTTATGTAGATTACCTTCGCGTAGTTGAGATTAAAGTCAAAAAAGTTTATGTTATTACAATTCAAGCAGTTTTAGGTGCTGAAATTTTTCAGGATGTTGCAACCATTGATGTTGAATTTAAAAACAAAAAAACTGCCTACGTGCAAATAGTTGGTAACGAATATGTTTACGGGCGTAATTACATTATTGAGCCGGTTTATGTTTATCGTCCGGTGATTTACGATTACTTCTGGTATCCGCGTCCTACGGTTTGGGTTTCGCCTTGGTACTGGAGCTATTATCCCACATATTACAATTATCGGGCGCCTTATTCTGTTCATGTTTATCACCATAATGTTTACAACCAATACAACCATCATTTAAACTATCGCTATGTTCAAACGCGAAGAATTCAGTCACACGCAGTTTTGCATCATAAAGCATATCGCAACGACTGGGCATATCGACAACCCAATCAATCGTTTGATAATAGGAATAAAGGAGTAAGCAATTATTATGAGCTAAACAAAAGACGTTCGGCAGAACCGGGTTCAACGTTTGAAAAAAGCGTTCGTTCACCACAAAATACGAATCGCAGAACTAGTTCTGAATGGGAATCGGGAAATACAAATCGCCGATCGGAACGTTCAACATCAACTCGTGTAGAAACTAAGGCCCCAGCTAAAATTCGGTCGATTAGTTCTGAGCCTGATAACAAAAAATCATCGCGAAGGGATGTAAGTGCACCGGTAAAAAAATCGGAACCAGCACAAAACTCGACCAATGTACAAATCAATGAAAGTCGACGAAGCACCTCAAATCCCGAAAAAAGCACTCGTGTAAATAACGATGCCAGTTCAAAACCAATAAACACTAATGTAAGTCGTTCAACCGGAACTCCCAGATCTACAGTTGATCCAAAACCGGCTGCAAAATCGAAATCGACTGCCGCACCTGCTAGCAGAGAACAACGAAGGTCTTCGTCAACCCAACCTTCATCAAATAAAAGCGAACCGTCGCGCACTTCGGCTCCAAGCAAAACTGAAGCTCCCAAAAGTGGTGGGCGTCGTTGATAACTAAGTTCAGGTGCTTTGTAAATACCAAAAACAATTACAGAAATTGTTTAAATAAAAGCACTTTTTGATTTTATAATGATAAAGAATGTGCATCAAATTAGTGAAACCTGACCTTTATTTAGTAAGGGTCAGGTTTTATTGTATTAGGTATAACCACAATATTTATATCAAATGTGACACTTTGTGTTGAAAATTAAGCTGTGATGTTTCTCTATTTATTATTTTTTTTGAGTTTTTTCAATTTTATTGGTTCCGAAGTTTCTTTTTTGCGAAAAAAATGATGATTATTGCAAATAATAATTATCATTATTGTTGGTATATGGAAATGGAACAAATTTGTGTGGTGATTCCTTTTTATAATGAATCTGCTCGTTTTGATACTGATGCATTTTCTCGTTTTTATGCTGTTTACACCACAATTTATTTTTGTTTGGTAAACGATGGAAGTATTGACAATACCATTGATATACTCAATAACTTGGGCGAAAATGCCACTCGCATAAAGGTGCTTAATCTTGAGCAAAATGTTGGCAAAGCTGAAGCTGTGCGCCAAGGAATTATTGAAGCACAAGGTTGGCAATCGTTTGATTATGTGGCTTATCTCGATGCCGATTTTTCGGCTCCGCTTGAAACCATTCCCTATTTATTACAAAACCGTCGCAATGCATTATTCATACTTGGCTCAAGGGTGTTAATGCTTGGTTCCAATATTCAGCGTAATGCATTCAGACATTATGTGGGACGTATATTTGCTACCCTGGCATCCGAAATGCTAAATCTTCCTGTTTACGATTCTCAGTGTGGCGCTAAGGTTTTTCATGTTTCGTTAATTGAAAAAGCATTCAGTAATCCATTTATTACTACTTGGTTATTCGATTTGGAAATTATTATGCGGATTGTAAATCATCTTGGCTGGGAAAAGTTTAAATCAATTTCAATAGAAATACCCCTTAAGAAATGGATTGAAAAAGGCGGTTCAAAAGTGAAGCTTTCATATATATTTCACTTGCCTTTCGATTTAATAAAAATTAGGCGCAAATACGGAAAAGCCATTTAAAAAGAGTTTAAAATATTATACCGATGCATAAAAAACGATTGTTCCTTCATGTTTCTATAACGTTATTGCTGGTTGTTCTTGTTTTTGGGAAGCTAATACCTAACCTGAACCAAATTTATTTTAGTAAAGATGGCGATGGTTTTCGGACCTATTTTGGTATGTATTATCATGCAAAGTACGACAGCACTGCATCGCGGCTTAACGGAATGAACTACCCTTATGGCGAAATAATTAACTTTACCGATTGCCAGCCACCAGTATCAAATTTAATACAGTTTGTTTCGAATAATCTGTTCGATATTACAGCTTATACTACCGGCATTAACAATGGTCTTATGCTCTTCTCAATTGTGCTGGCCGCTATTTTTTTGTTTTTAATATTTAGGTTGTTGGAAATGCCTTTTTTGTATGCTTCGGCGGTATCACTTTGCATGGTTTTCCTTTCGCCACAAATTCAACGCATGGGGGGACATTTTTCGCTGTCGTGGATGTTTTGGGTGCCGCTTTCTATATATTTTTTATTGCTTTTCGACCGGAAAAATTCTTGGCTTATATCAATACTGATTTTTGTTTCTGCTTATCTGTCGGGAGCAATGCATTTTTATTTTCTGGCGTTCTGGGTATTTTTATTTGCCCCTTATTGGCTTTATAGGTGGTTTTTATCAGCAAGGTACAAATTTCAAAAAACCGACTTGTTCCATTTTTTCGTGCAGGTTTTATTGCCAGTTGCGGTTTTGCAGGCCGGGTTAATAATGCACGATTCTGTTATCGATCGTACATCGAACCCTTGGGGCTTTTATGATTTTAGAGGGCACTTTATTTCGGTATTCCTTCCGCTTTTTAAATCATACCTACCCGTTTTTAATAACTGGGGTTTTGCAAAACGGGTGCCTTGGGAAGCGTTTTCGTATATTGGCTTAGTTGCTTCAGTTGGTTTTTTTGTTATGATTGGCCGGTGGGGTATTAAATGGTTGAAAACGAAAAAGATACATTCGATTGCCGGTAACTCTTTACTCGATTTTTTGTTTGTTGTTTCATTTTTGGTTTTGCTTTTTTCGTTTGGAATTCCTTTTGTGTTGGGATTAGATAAACTGAGGAATTTTATTGGTCCCTTGGGCCAGTTAAGGGGAGTAGCGCGTTTTGCATGGCTATTTTATTATGTAATTAACATTCTGGTATTTAGGTGTATATATATTGAATTGTGGAAAGGTAATAAAGTGTGGTGGAAAAAAACACTTGTTATTGTGTTGGTCGCTTTTTTTGCTTTCGAAGCATGGTCGTATTCGGGCAGTTATCAAAATAAAATGAATAACTCGCTCGATGACATGGATGGGAGTAATCCTGTTTCACTGGTTTCGCTTGTTAATAAAACGGTTTTACCCAGTCAATTTCAGGCTGTTTTGCCATTGCCCTACTTCAATGTTGGTTCCGAAAGTATTTGGGAGCATGCCGAATGCAACATTATGAATCAAACTTTTATTGTGTCGATGGAGTCAGGAATACCCAATATTGGGGTTATGGCCGCACGCACTTCCATCTCCGAAGCGTATAAGAATATTGCCTTGGTTCGAACCCCTTGGGATGAATATGAGGTGCTTAACGATTATCCTAATCATAAACCTATATTACTCACTGTTGCTAAATGTGATCAGATAAACGACGATGAAAAAAGGCTGATTTCTCACGCCCAGTGGATTGCCGGTACGCCCCATATCGATTTGTATTCGCTTGATTTCGACACGCTTAGGTCATTACCGATGCTTTATGATTTTCCTTCGCGCTACCAATCTGTGCTTGACTCAATTGCGATAATAATGCCCGATACGCTGGCTTTTATCGACCAAAACGGATCGATATACGATAACTCTAAACTATTTTCGTACAAGGTATCGCACCGCTTTACCCGATTTATCGAAGCTCCGATAAAACTGGATATGGAGCAGCCAGTTTACGTTCGCTTCTGGGTGCACAATTATGCCAAAGATCTGGTTGCCCGAACCCGATTGCTGGTCATACAGTCGGCTCCTGACCACCAAACCCTCGATGAAAAATACACTGATGTTTTTCATCACATACGCACTTTTCAAGGTGATTGGGCTCTGATTGAGATTGAGTTGCAGCCTAAACAAGAAAATGAAATTATTGAAGTATTGTTTAAAAATTATGAGTATAGGGGGAAAACACTTTGCTTCGATGAAATGAGTATTTCGCAAATTGGGTTTTAGTTTAGTGTTAGGTAATTTAGACTAATGTTTATTTGATACCATGCGCTTTTATTAACTTTTTTGCGAACTACGATACCATTGGTATATTGCGATACTAATTAATACCTAAATAGTTGGCTTCATATTTTTGTTTTAAGATATTTACGAATTGCTTTCTTTCTTTTTGAAAGCGTGAATGCCTTTAAAAGCATTCCCATTTTTATCGAACAGGCTGCGCCCAATAAACCAAACTTTCGATTCGGGGATGTAAAGCCCCTCGGGTTCCCAGTATAGAATACCTTTCACCTTAGGGTATTGGCGGGCAATACTGTCGAGGGTAATTAAAAAGTCGTACTGAC
>DATERL010000050.1:0-34727 GCA_035271585.1 Prolixibacteraceae bacterium | reverse complement strand
TCAACCTTTCCAATCATTGTTTGCACCTCGGTTTTGGTTCCATCGTCGAGGGTAAAGGGTTCTAATTGCGTATTGCTTTTTTTGAACTGAGTTTTCCAGTCGGCTTTAAAGTAAACGGCATTGATTAAGAACAACACTTCGTTGCTTTCAATGTTATCGATAATTTTTGGGATTTTGCCCTTGGTATTTTTCTCCACCCAACTGTTCATCTTTTTCATAGCAGCATTTGGGTCGGCTCCATCAAAACTAGCCACTTCGGCGTTATAATAAGTTTTGTTGTTATTAATGAAATCACTTTTTACAGTAAAATCATTTCTATACCAAACCGAATTAGCAACTTTCAAATCAACCTTAGGGTCGTGATCGAGCAAAGCATTTACAATTTCTTGGTTACTTTTATTGGCATCGGCCTTCGAAAAACCTTCAAAGCCTAGCGTGCTTTGCATTTCAATAAGGGTTTGATTTTGTGCACCGTTGAGTGCCATTGACATAGCCTGACTCACACTTAAAGGTGACACCATAATGTTTTTATCGGCCTTTTGCTGATTAATTATTTCAGAAAAAAGATTAAACCCAAACTCGTTGTTGCATTTAATAATTTCGGCCGATTTAAGGCTGAGCTTAATATTGGTTGGTTCTTTATCATCGTTACAAGCAGCTATTGCAAAAATGAATAGCAGGGAAAATAGTACAGAAAACTTATTCATGTTTTTAATTTTTAGTTAGTGTTGAGTTATTTATTATTTACAATTGACTTTTTATTATTTAGGCAACGCACTGATTAATTAGGATTTACATTAGCACTCTATACAACAATAAAAAAATCTATTACTTAATAACAATACCATTTCATACTTTTGCTTACAAGAAAGAATATTCATCAAAAAGGTTGCGTCAATATTTTAAATTATTCACGCAACCAATTATTGTATTGAATCATCATGGAAAAAGAAAATGTTAAAAAAAGTGATATGAAGTGATGACAGTTTCAAAATTAATAGATTAGACGTAATTTAATTTTTTTATTGAACAATTGACAGAACTGGATCAAATCATATCGGACTGTAAGGCAGGCAATCGAAATGCGCAATCGAAACTCTACTGCGATTATGCCCCAAAACTTTTTGGGGTAAGCAGGCGGTATTCGCGCGATCAAACCGAGGCTGAAGATACATTACACGAGGCTTTTGTTAATATTTTCAACAAAATAAGTCAATATTCAGGAAGAGGATCGTTTGAAGGGTGGATGAAAAAAATTGTAGTAAATATCGCTTTGGAAAAATATCGGACCCGTTACCGCATGCAAACGGTCGAGGACATTACCGTTTACGATTCGCGAATAGCGAGCAACGATGTATATGACCAGTTGAACGAAGCACAATTAATGGAATTAATCCAAGAGTTGCCACCACGCTACAAAATGGTTTTTAACCTGTATGCTATCGATGGATATAATCACAAAGAAATTGCCGATATCATGGGTATCAACGAAGGCACATCTAAATCGAACCTATCGCGGGCCAGAAAAATATTGCAGGATAAAATTTACGAAATTGGATACTTAGAACATGCTTATGCAAAATAAGGAAAACCATATTGATGAGGTGTTCAGAAACAAACTGCTGAATTATGAAGTTGCGCCCTCTCCTGCCGTATGGGATCGGGTGGCTTCCAGCATGGATAATTCGAAGAAAAAAAGAAAGATAATATGGTTATGGCGTTCTATGTCTGCTGCAATGCTGGTTTTGGCTTTTACGGGTGGATGGTACTTTGTCAGCCAATCAATAGAACAACAAGAATTTACAGCCCAAATTGAAGAAATAAAAGATAGTTTAGAACAAGAAGTATTTATTACTCAACCAGAAGAGCAAAGCGTTAGACTACAAACTACTGCATCCGAAATATTAAAGCTTATTGACTCGACACCCCTTACAAATAAAAAAAGTTCAAATACCCATTCGAAAACCGACAGGCAATTATTTGCCAGTGCCGATCCTTTAGCTCGCAAAACGGTATTTCTGAAAAACAACTTACCATCGTCGAACCTTTTGAGTATTGGTAACCATGACATTAACGAAGCCGACAAAGCTATTATTGCTGCCAATTTGATCGCCCTTTCGCATGAAAAAGCTACTCCAAACAATCAAAAAGAACGTTGGGCAGTAGGAATTAAGGGCTCGCCAATTTACAATAACGAACAAGTTAATTTTGGCGATTTTAGGGAGAAGGAATACGCTCCTTTGTTTGGCGAAGATGCTTTAAGTAACAACGTAAATACTTCGTACAAAATGAGTTTAGCCGGAGGAGTGAATGTGTCGTACAAGGCGAATGATAAAATTTCGCTGACAACCGGTGTTCATTACAACGAAGTTACACAGGAATCGGCCAGTGTTGGTGTTTCGTATATTGGGCAAAACTGGTTATACAACAGCAACGAACAACTTAGAGACGAAGCGATGTACGCCGGCGATAAAAGTTCGGTTTATACCGAAAATAACGTAATACTGAATACCCAAACCGGAGTCGCCAATATTAATTTAACGCCTGGGCTACAGTTGAACCAAGTGTCAAAAACAGATGCATTAGCGAACGATATGGTGGAGAACTACGATCTAAAACAGCTGGCTGGCTATATCGAAATCCCTTTTCTTATGCGCTACCAATTAATAGACAAACAAATAGGGCTTTATTTCTTAGGCGGCATCAACACTAACTTACTAATATCAAACAATATATTGGTTTACAATGAGCAAAATATTGTTGGAAAAGGAGCTACCGAAGGCTTACGTGATTTGGCTTTTAGCAGTAGTATTGGAGTTGGTTTGAACTACGAACTATCGAAACACTTTTCACTTAGCTTTGAACCAACAGTTAAACTCTTCTTAAATACACTTAACACGCAAAACCGTTACAATTCAAAACCTTACACGCTGGGTGTTTTTAGTGGAATAAGCTACCAATTTTAGAATTTGAAAATTACATAAAGCCATCGGCAATAATAAACCTCTACCCTATTCTTAAATATTTTTACTATTTTTAAGAAAAATGAAATAGTTCATTAAGTCTGTTGCAGGCTAAAATGCATTACCAATATTGCAATTTTTAAAAAGAATTACATCAATAAAATTGGTAATGAATTCAAATGTAGGGAAGCAGGGGTATCGAGTATTATCAAAAACACACAAAAACAAGTCATTATATTCATTGGTGCTTCCGATGGATAATTTGATAATGAAGCCACAACTACTGACAATTAACATGTTTGAAATTTATGAATTATATTAAACAATTAATGCTATGAGATTAAAATCAATTCCGGCTTTAGTTTTAGCCCTTTTATTTTCGGGGGCAATCTATTCTCAGAATTTAGTTCAATACGTCGATTATGTTGACTCAAGACTGGGAACTTATCAAGATGGTAGCAATTGTGTAATTGGGCCTCAGTTGCCTTTTGGCTCAATCAATCCAAGTCCTCATACGCCCAATGGCGAACACGATGGATATCATCCTGATTATCCTATTCGGGGCTTTGGTCAATTACATGCAAGTGGAATAGGATGGGGTAAATATGGCCAGTTTCTGGTGTCTCCTCAAATAGGGCTTGCTGTGGGAGAAGAAGAGCATGATTCGCCAAAAGAAAACGAAACAGCACATCCTTATGAATACGGAGTGACCCTTACGAGGTATGACATACAAACTGCGTTTACACCCTCTGTACATTCAGCAATGTATCGCTTTGTATTTCCAAAATCGGACGATGCAAATGTGTTAATCGACCTTTCACATAATATTCCACAAGATATTGCAACAATGGTTGGAGGAGAAATTTCAAAAGGAACAATAAGCATAGACCAAGCTAATGCGTCGATTTCGGGTTATGGAGTTTACAGCGGAGGCTTTGGTGGAGGTGAATATCCACTTTATTTTTCGGCTGTTTTCAATAAAATGCCCACTGGCTTCGGAACATGGAAAAACGGTGTGACTTCAGATAACTCAGTTTCGGAAAAAATTGATATTAAAAACGACAAGGTTGGCGCTTTTCTTCATTTTGAAACCGAAGAAAATGATACCATTTATATGAAGATTTCCGTTTCGTTCAAAAGCATAGAACGGGCCAATGAATGGCTTTTGGCCGAAATACCTGATTTTAATTATGAATTAGTGAAGTCGGAGGCGATCGCAGTATGGGAAAATCAGCTAAAAAAAATCAAAATTGAAGGGGCTTCAGCCGATAATTTAAAAATATTTTATTCAGCAATGTACCATTCCATGCTCATGCCTCGTAACAGGACAAACGACATGCGTGGGTTCGATGATAATGTTGAAGTTTGGGATGATCATTTTGCGGTTTGGGATACTTGGCGATGTCTTTATCCCTTGCACGTACTCATTAATCCGAGTGTAGTTTCGGGGACAGTAAATTCGTTTATTGAGCGTTTTAAAAAAACGAAAATGATTAAAGATGCCTATGTTGCAGGTAATGACATGATTGAAGAGCAAGGTGGGAATAACATTGACAACATAATTGTTGATGCTTACGTGAAAGGTATTGATGGTGTAAATTGGGACAATGCTTACGATATTATTAAATACCATGCCGAAAGTAACCGTGGACGTTTGGGCTGGCAAGGCTGGGGTAATACCGGAATTTCGAGTAAAGATAATGCCAGTTACAAAACTTTAGGCTGGATACCTGGAAGTATTTCTTCTTGTTCATACACACTCGAGTATGCTTATAATGATTATTGTGCCGGGCTTATGGCATCGAGAATGGGGAAAAATGACGATGCAAAGCTCTATTTTAACCGAAGCACAAAATGGATTAATATTTGGGACTCAACAGCAACTGATGGTGGATTCGATGGTTTTATTGTTCCCAAGAGCAAAGACGGTGAATTCATAGCTATCGACTTAGAGAAAAACTGGGGTTCGTGGAGTGATTATTTTTATGAAGGAAGCTCGTGGACCTATAGCTATTTTATACCTCACCAATTCGGATTTTTGGTTGATTTAATGGGTGGAAAAGAAGAATTTGCAAATAGACTTAAATACGGATTAGACAATAACCTGATTGACTATACAAATGAACCTGCTTTTATTGCAATACAATCGTTTTTATATGCAGGTCGTCCAGATTTAACCAGTTATTATGCTCGCAAATTACTTGCCGAAAGCTTTACCACAAGAGGCGTACCGGGTAATGACGATAGCGGAGCAATGAGTTCGTGGTATATTTTTTCATCAATGGGCTTATTCCCCAATGCTGGGCAGGATAAGTATTACCTTTTTGGGGCAATGTTTGACAAAGCTACAATTGAACTTGGAAATGGGAAACAACTGATTGTTGAAGCTGAAAATGCTTCGAAAGAGAACCTGTATGTGCAGTCGTGTTCGCTTAATGGAAAAGACTGGGACAAAGCGTGGATTTTGCACGATAGCATTAAAAACGGAGCAGTAATTAAGTTCGTAATGGGCAATAAACCATCAGAATGGGCTAAGACTGATACCACAATCAGCCATGGGGAAGTACGATACGACGCCACAGAACACAATGGTCTTAAATCATCTCAGTTGAGATTTTCAATATTTCCAAATCCCTTTAAAAACAAGGCATTTATTCAAACTAATTTTTCCAATAACACGAGTTCATTGAAACTAAAAGTTATTAATAACCAAGGGGCTATTTGTAGTGAGCAACTTATTACAAACGCTGGGAATGGCTTACTCGAATTTGATGGAAGCCATTTGTCTTCGGGTTTATACCACTTGATGGTTGAAGGGAATGGAGAGTGGCTATATGCTGGAAAAATTGTAAAAAATTGGAAAGATTAACTATTCAACAACATCGATATCCCGCTTGCATTAGGGCGGTTTTAGATAATGTTGGGATTGAAAAAACGCTATTAAATACTAAATAGGCCTCTTGCAACAAACCTGCATAAGCTCCAGGGCAGGGCGAAGGCGGAAAGCCCGGCGAAGTGGCGGGGCTGGTTTTATGCGCGAGCCGAAGCGATTGAAATGAGCTATCGGCACAAGTTGGTAAAACCGCCCTCGGCACAAAACGGCTTGGAGACGCAGACCGTTTGCCCCCCAAATGATTATAGAAATTAAAAAAGCAAAATTTACATTGGGTTAGGCGGTGATTTTTTATATTTTTGTGGCTCGATTTAAATTTTTAAATTCTATTGTACAATGAACAAGCCTATTGTTGTTAGCGGGATAAGACCTACGGGGAACCTGCATTTGGGAAATTATTTTGGCGCCGTGCGCAGTTTTTTGAAGATGCAGGAAGATTATAAGTGCTTCTTTTTTATTGCCGATATCCATTCGCTGACAACTCATCCAACGCCAAACAACTTACAATCTGGTGTAAAACAAGTACTTGCCGAATATTTGGCTTGTGGTATCGACCCCGAGAAAGCAACTATTTTTATTCAAAGCGATGTGCCCGAAGTGAGCGAAATGTACGCTTTAATGAATATGAACGCTTACTTGGGCGAACTGGAACGTACCACTTCGTTTAAAGATAAAGCTCGCCAAAATCCCGATAACGTAAACGCTGGTTTGCTTACGTACCCCGTATTAATGGCCACCGATATTATTATTCACAAAGCGCAATTTGTGCCCGTGGGTAAAGATCAGGAACAAAATCTCGAAATGGCGCGCAAATTTGCCAACCGCTTTAACCGCATGTACAACAGTGAGTTATTTCCAATACCTCAACCTTTTACTTTCGACGGTGGCGACATGATTAAAGTGCCCGGATTGGACGGAAGTGGCAAAATGGGAAAATCGGAAGGCAACGGAATTTTCTTGAACGAAGACCCAAAATCGATACGCAAAAAAGTAATGCGTGCCGTAAGTGACGCTGGTCCAACTGAACCCAATAGCAAAAAAGCCGAGGCAGTAGAAAACCTTTTCACACTGTTGAAAATTGTTTCGAAACCCGAAATTGTAACACAGTTTGATGCGGCTTACAACGATTGCTCAATCAGGTATGGCGACTTGAAAAAACAGCTTGCCGATGACATTGTGGCCTTTACAACCCCAATTCGCGAACGCATTGAAGATATTTTAAAAGATGAGGCTTATATGAGCAAAGTTGCTAAAATGGGTGCCGAAAAAGCACGCGAATCGGCTCAAAAAACGTTGAGTGAAGTGAAAGATTTGATTGGAATAAAACAGTTATTTTAGAAAACTCAAAATAGATTAAAGAAATGAGGCTGTCTGATTTTACCGGACAGCCTCATTTTTTTTATTGCTTAACAATGAATTTCGTAATTATCGAATTTTCGGAATTACTGACTTGCAATATATAAAAACCGTTTTCGAGACAGATGGGAATATCGACAAAATGCGTGGGCTTAAAACAATGAAACATAAGCCTTTGCCCGTTTGTATTGAACACTTCAATTTGACTGAATACCCCAGAACTTTCGATACTAAGGTTTGTTTGGGCCGGATTTGGATACACATTAATTTTGGGTAACTGACAATTATTGGGCACAGCATTGACGACAGGATCGCAATTGCTTGCATTGCTGCCCATTCCCGTTGGGATTTTACCGGTATTGGCAATGAAAAACTTATCGATAGCCGCACCATCTTCGCGGAAACAAACCGACAACACGTGGTAACCGGTGTCTAAAACGTAAACCATAGGATTGGTGCTTGACCCATTATGAACATCGTCCCAACCCCAAGTACTGCTGCCCACAATCCCATTCCACATGACCCAGTCGGCATCGTCAACTTTAACCCAATATGAATCGTCGTTGGGGCTTGGCGCCAAAACCCTAGCCCAAATTTTATAGCTCCCACTTTCGGCAAGGTGAAAATTATACACCAAATGATCGGCAACATCGGCCGAAGGCCCATCGTTAGACTGAATGCCTGGTTTAACAGACAGGTATTTCCCATTTGAAGCTTTATTGTCGGCAAGGATATCCCAGTTATCGCCCACCTGGGTACATTCGGCTTCGAGCCAAAGCTCGATTGTATTATTATTATAAACAGAAACATTTACCGTATCGGTATCGGTAGCACCATCGTTATCGGTTACCGTAAGCAGGAAGGTGTAGTCTCCAATAATTAAATCGACGTTGAGATTGGGTGAAGTTGAAATTTGATAGCCATTTTGAGCCCATGAGTATTTGACAATTTCTCCATCGGCATCGGTACTTTCCGACCCCATGAGTGTAATATTTATGCCGGTGCCCAATGAGTCAAAAACCTCACAACTACCACCTGTCAAAGCTACAGGTTTTATATTACCATACTTACCACCTTGCGATGGATTGGAAGTAAATGTAGTAATACTGTTTGCATCGACTGAAGCCGAAAAGTTTCCTGCTTCAATAAAAATGGTACCATCGTTAAGCACTTTTTTGTATGCAGTAGATGTAAATTGCGTAAGCGAATCGACGTCTGTTAACATGTTTTCGATATTAAACTGAAGATCAACAGCCTTGTTGTTACTGTTTACCACAACAATTACCACGGTTGAATCGGTTTTAAAAGCTGTAGTTGAAACCTTTGTTGAAGGATTAAAATTGGTTTGGACACGATGAGCTCCCGGACGTATAAATTTTGAAAAATGCGACAACACATAACCTTTATCGGTAATGTTGCCCAAATCGTCAATAAGACCATAAAAACGGCGAATATACCAATATACGAATGCACTCATATTCGCATCCATGCAGGTATTGATTTCTTCGGCAATTTCCATGGCCAAGCCCCAAGTATTGCTTTCGGGTTTATCACTTCCATAAAGATGTTCGGTCATCCAAATTTCTTTTCCTTTTTCGTAGGCTAAGGGGTAATAAAAATTCGATTTAGAAGTTCCATACAAGTGAGTTCCCAAAATATCGATATGCGAATTGGCAATTGAATCGTTCAGCAAAGGATCAATCATTTTACGGCTGTATGAAAACGACTCGGGCGCAATTACCCTACAATTAATATGCTGTGCATTTTCTTTTACAAAAGTTAGCATTTGTGGTGCAGTCCATGTTGTCCAGCTGTGCCAATCGGGTTCGTTTTGAATCGAAACGGCGTACAAAGGCACCCCATTATTATCCATATGCTCGATAAAACTATTTAAATGTCCAACATAATCGTTGTAATATTCGGGCAATAAAACGTAATCGGTACCATCGTTGGTAACCCCTAATTCTTTGCGCATGTTGGATGGCGGGTTCCAAGGCGATGCAAAAACAATGGCGCCTTTACTTAGGGCATACTTTGCTATGGGCAGCTCGTCATTCCAACTGCCAGAATTAGGATCGATTGGCATTCTGAAAATACTGAGGCCCATTTCGCCAGGATCATTATCAAAAGCTTTCTCCTGCATATCGTCATTAATTTGCTGGCCGGTCCACGAGTTAATATGAATACCTCCAAAACCCCTGATTACCTGATATTCTTTACTGAGGTCGATATTTACGTTCTGAGCAACTACGTTTTGGGCTTGGAGCAACAATAGGCCCATGCATAGGAATAGTGTTTTTACAAAAATCTGATTCATTTTATATTAGTTTATCTTATTTAGTTTAATTGTTTGATTTTCAATGTTTAAAAAATAGAAGCCCGGATTTAAGCTTTCGCCAATAATTTGACTAAAATTGATGATTTTACCTGCTTCGACCATACGGCCTTCAATATCGAAAATCCGATAATTCTTATTCAAAGTACTCACTTCAACTGTGATACCATTGGTAAATGGATTTGGATAAACTTTCAATGCATTTTCATTCTTCAATTTATCGACCTTGGTATAGAATGAAGCATCGGCAATAAATTGAATATTTTTAACCAAAAAAGCATTTTCGACACCACTCCAGCGTAAATACACGTCGTGTTGCCCCGAAATGTTGGCAACATTTGTTTTAAATTTTTGCCAAGTCGATTCGTTTCCAGTTGAAGTAATATCGATACTTGCAATTTTTTTCCCGTCAACCTCAAGGTTATCGAGCCATACTTCGAGCGTACCGCCCAACGCAGCCGCTGCTTCGACCTCGATAGCAACAGGCAGTCGATCTTTTTGTCCAAGATCGACACCGGCCAGCATTAACCAGCCCCCTTTATCGGAAGTGTTGGTCATGGCCTTGTTAGCTCCCGAGCCTTTGGTTTCGAGCCCGTAATAATTATTGTAGCCAATAATCGGCAACACCGAAAACCCATCTCTAAAAGCATAGTTATCGAAACTGGCTTTTGCTTTTTTTGCATACAAGCCATTGCTTGTTCCTACCCACCAGTTATAATTTTCTTGGGCCTTATCGAGGTTTGTAACAGAAATGGACTCACCTACCGGGATCCACATTATGCCATTGGCGCTATAAAATCCAGTTAATTTATGGTCGAAGCGTTCAACCTTCAGCCACAATTCATTGCCTAACTTATTATCGATTTCAAATGATTTGTCTCCAAAACGGAAACCTATTTTTTTACCCTCGTTGTAAGCACTATAAAGCTCAACGGTAATCGATTCGTTTCCGTTGGTTAGATAAATACCGGCTTCGGCTCCCTTCGAAGCAGCATCGAAATCGATTTTTGTAACGATGGCATAATGATGCCTTGTTTCTTTGTGCAGGATATGGGTTTTACGGGTCCCAGGACTTAGCGTTAACCAACCGGGTTTTTCGGTAAGCGAGTATTGCGAAGCCGCTTTACGGTTCATAAAATGCCACGAGAGTTCAATCTCTTCGTTTTCAAAATCGTCGGATCGAGGCGTTTTAAATGGAATAGCAGATTTAGGCAGATTTGGCATAAGCTGTGGTGTTGATATGGCAGGTTTTCCTGTTGGTTTACCATTTGCCCCCCAAACAACCTCGTGCAACATTCCCTGGCGTCCCTGTCCGTTCCAGTCGTTACCACCCAATGATTCGTAACAGTGCGAAATGGTCCACCAGGTGCCATCGTCGAGTTGAAAAGGTTGAGTAATATGGTTAGGCGATCGAAACGTTGAATACGGATCGTTTAGGTTTTCGAAAAAGTTACCCATTTCTTCCCAACTATCGGGATCATCGGTAAGGGTTTTGGAGCGAAGCACATATTGGCCGCCATAAACATGTCCGGCTACAAAGTAGTAGTACCAGCCATCGCGCTTACACATTACCGGACCCTCGGCCCAACTGTATTTTTGATCGGCATTAACCCAATCTAAAATAAGTGCATTGCCAATAAGATGTCCATCTTGTCCAATTTGCTGAATTCGGTTAACAAGCTGTCCGGGTTTAATCAACATATAAGGCACCCCGTCGTCAACAAATATTGAATTATCGTAACCAATGCCGCCGGTAGTTGCCGTAGTTTTCACTTTCACTGGGGTTGACCATGGGCCAGCGGGATTGTTGGCTTTACAAAAATACTGTCCTCCTCCGGCAGTATTTGAGAAATAAATCCAGTACGAACCATAGAAATAAGTAATAGCACCAGCCCAAGTTCCGGCCTGGGGCGCATCACTAACAATACCGCTCCAAGTTGAAGGAATAACCCTGCAAATTTCTTCCCAATGCACCAGGTCGGTCGAGTGTAAAATTGGCAAATAAGGAACAAAATGGAAATTCGAACCACAAGCATAAAAATCATCACCATCTTTAAAAAGTGTCATATCGGGATGATCGCCGGGCATAACGGGATTAACAAAAGTTTTCACTTTCTGATAGGCGGTGAGCGATACATCTTCATCTTCGGAGGGTATCTGGGATTTGCCGGGTTCAATTAAATCGAGGTTCTGAACGGTGAAAATCAACTCCGCTTTACCAAAGGCGATTTTATCAATATCGAGACCATCTTCACGAGCGCCAATAGCAAAAGTGAGTGGCTCGTCAATATTCTCGACGTTAAAATAAACCGGGCTTTCGATATTCAAAAATTGAGAAATATTTATCCATTTCCAAGTTTCTTGACCAACATTGCCGCCGCCTGTAACTATCTCGTCGGGTATACTATGCCCCACGGGCACCATCCCATTGACCAAATACCAAGCTTCGGCATCTGTCGGATCGACATTGCCAAAACCTTTGCTTAGGTAAAAGCTATCGTCGTTATAGTTGCCACTACCCACCCTAACTTTCGCATAAAGGCTATATGTGCCTGCTTCGGAAAAGGGAACCGAAAAAGTAATCACTTTCGAATCGTTGCCAGGACACGAAGCATTGGCTAAATCGGTTTTTGGAATAACATAAGTTAGACCATTCTCTTCGAGTACCTCAAAATCGGAACCCAACACACCCAATTCGGCTTCGAGCACAATGGGTAAATTGTTGGCCATCAAACCAACACTAAACAACAAAAACATCAAACTTAAAAAAACACTTTTTCTCATATAAACCGAAGTTAAATAATTCATTATTTATTAATTAGGCTAAATACTAATCGATTGTATTTTACATTAAATGCAAAAACAGATCGTCCAAACTACTTATTCTATATAATATAACTAAAACTCAAAACACAAGCCTATTGGCCATGCTTCAAAACTAACAAGCAAGATAGTTAAAAAAACAAGAAAGTTGAAAGGGAAATGCCGGCATTGATAGAATTAAAACACCATTTTCAGAAACAGAATCGGAGTAAATGGCACTGCGCCAGTGTATATCTTTACCGATCCAAGGTTTTGTGCAATATTGATGTTTTTAAGGTTTGCATATTTTAGATTGTAAATATCGAAAACATTAAGCACCGAAAAACCTGTTTCACCTTTAAGTTTTCCATTGAAATTATACGTTATGGCAGCATCGAAACGATTATAACTGATGTTCTCTAATTCGTTGGGGAATAGCTCGCGCATAATTTGCATTTCTGAACCATACACGTAATTTCCGCTAAAATAGAATGAACCGGCTTTGAAAAGGGCAGCTATTTTCAACTCGTGCCTTTGGTCGTGTGGAGCAAGCGTGTAATTTGTCGCAATTTGACCTAGCGGGGCCATCCGCTCTTCGGCTTTGCTCAAAGTGTACGATGCCCAAACAGAATGCTGACCAAAATCCTTTTTCACAAAAGCATCGATACCATAAGTACTTGCAACACCATAAAGTGTAGCATAATTTCGATTAGCGGATGCATTGTTATTTTGAGACACAAGCTCGCGCCGGGTTAAATTTCGTGTAGTTTTAAAGTAACCATCAACATTGAAAGTGAAGTTTTTATAATGATAATTTACGCCCCCTACCCAATGCGTAGCGTGCAAAACCGTATTCTTTTCACTGGCAGTAACCCACAACCAAGTGTAATTATTATCCATATCGACATTGGCCAATTTATAGGCAAACTGGTTATAAATGCCCCACGCAGCATGCACCTTTAATGTTTCGCTTGCTTTTATGGTTGCACTTAAACGAGGTTCAACGTACAACTTTTCACTGTTAACAACCCAATTAGCCCGTGCTCCAGTGTTAAGAGTTATGCGATTTCCAATTGGCAAAATATCGTGCACATAAAGGAAAAACCTAGAGCTCTGAAAATTCATCTGATAATTTATTCCGGCTTGGTTGCGAAAGTTTATTTGGTCGGATAATGTTGCTCCGTTGTCATAAAAACCGCCACCAGTTTCAATTTGATGTGCATTTCTCAAGCTGATGTTATTTTCGACTCGGAACGAATTCTCGACTGTTTGGTTAGCGATAAAATGTATATCTCGATTATTGACAAGTCCGGTTTTTGTGTTTTGCAAATCGATTTTCTCGGAAGTGGATTTTTCATAATCAGAATGCGAAAGCACGAATCTTGATTGAACACGGTTGTTCCAAACACGGTTGTATGTTGCCGAAATACCACGCTGCATGTTTCGTTCATTGTTTTCAAAATTGACGTGATAAGGAATTTTAAGCGTTTGGTCTGATCGTCCATGCGGAGACCACAAAATATCGGTTTCGGCTTTTAAATTAAAGCGATCGCCACCACCATAAGCACTCAGGAAAAACTGGTTTCCATTATCAAAATTAATGGTGTATTTTAGGTTTAAATCTCTAAAAAGATAATCCTCGGGGTAAACATCAACATCGGTTAGCTCTTTTTTATTGTTGATTTTTGAACGACCGTTTATGCCCGAAGGACGAGTAGGTGCAAAAACATTAAAATCGTTAGCGTTATATAGGTTGTAAAAGGTTTGTCGATAAGCTATTGCTAACGATGATTTTTTAAAAACAGGCACTTCGGCAAGGGCATTTGATGGTGATGGTAATTGGATATTCTTGGTCGCCTTGTTCGATAGACACATTGGGGTTATTACCAGCTTTGTAACGCATGTCCACTTTACCGTGAACAAGGTTTTTGTTGCCCTTGATTTTGGCCAGTTGGCGGAGCAAACGTTCCGATTCGGCAAAGAAAGCTACTTCGTAACCCACCTCACTCAACACACTTTCGGCCATCATGTCGTTTTCTGAAATTTCAGCCGATTTCAACAGCCCCTCATCGCTTAACGAAGGTGCAACAGTACTTTCGTTACATGAAATAATCAATAGTGAAAATGCGGCGAATAATAAAAACATTCCTTTTCTCATGATTTCATTTTTAAGTTTAACATTCGTTTTATACCCTTTATCCGCATGGGAATGCATTCACCCTACTTTTTAAGCAAAAAAAAACTGCCCAAGTATGTACTGAGCAGTTTTTACGGGTTAAACCGTTATTTATTTTTTATTTCACTATTCAAAATAATTGATATACCAGTTGTTTTCGTTCATTAAAAAGTTGTAGAAGTAATCGCGTTGGGCGGCAGGATATTTTGCCGCTACCTTAGTTGCTAGGAACGAAGGATCGTTACGGCGTTTGGCTACGCGCATTAAATCGTAAAAACGTTCACCTTCGAAGGCCAGTTCACGGACACGTTCGTCCATGATTTCGTTTTCGAACTGGCGTTGCTTTTCACTTAAATTATTTTGCAGATTTAAATGACCAATCACTTTGTTGGTAAACGGATCGAATATGAATTTAATATCTTGAATAACCAAGGCAGGCAAACCTACCCTTCCGCGTATACCAAGTTGTGCACGGCTATTTATCGGATTATAATTACTTCCATTATTGATAATATTTAATGCTTGATAGGTAGATGGACGAACATCACCCACAGCATCTGGAGCACGTAAATAATTGTATGCTTCGGCCAAATAAAGGTTCACACCACCAGCACGGTAGATGATAAAGTTGGCATCTTGATCGTAAATGGTTTTATTCAATGAGTATTTTACCACAATAGTATCCAAACCATCCATAATACTTTCAACACTGCGCTGCTCTTTATCTTTCTTGTAGTCTAACATTTGTAAATAACTATTACCATCTAAAAATTCACCATTTTTCTTGGCGTAAATATACGAAAAGCCATAACCACGATAGTAATCGCTTGGCATTCCCTGAGGAACTGTCTTAGAACTATCGGGGGTGGTATAATCATTAATTACTTTATAACCACGCCATTGTGTTTCCCAAGCATGAACAGCACTGACAGTAGGCTTAAGCATAAATTCGTTTGAGCCAAAAGGCTCAAATAAACGTTGAAAGCCATTTTGTTGTTGTTCCGATTTATTAAACGATAAAGTGAGAATGTGCTCCCGACTATCGATGTTAGTAAATATATATCCCCATTGGTTGAAGGCAAACGATTCATCGAGTTGATACCTGTAGTTTTCGCTGCCATTATACAACACCTTTTCAAAATAATGCGAACTTTGATACAAATCGCCTAGAGTGAGGTACATGTGTCCCAATAAAGTATTATAACTCCAGTTGCTCCAAATTGTAACTTCCCACGAGTTATCGTCATTGTCGATATAATGATTTACACCCACAGCTTTTACTTTTTCTTCAAGTTCTTGAGTAAAATACCTAATAATTTGTTCGGTATTAAGGTATTTTTTTTCGAGTACGATTTGCTGATCGTAAATGGTATCGTTTGTATAGCCATCGAGACCATATTTTACATACACAGGTATTGTATATGTTACGGGAGATTCTATAAAAGCTTCAATATCTTCGATTGTTGAAACGCGTGAATCGACCAATGGCACCTTGCCATAAATACGAACAGCATTAAAATACGCCCATGCCCTCATGCAGAGTGCTTCGCCATAAAGCCGATCGTAATTATTTACAGGTTTGGCTTTATCGAGTACGTTGGGTTGTTTATCTTCAAGAATCGAAATTAAGCGGTTTGTAGCAGCAATTAGCTTGAAAAAATTCTTTGGTGAGGCATATTTATTTTCCTTCGATATGTTAAAGTTATAGATTTCCACCAATTCAGGAGTGGCATTCTCGGTAACTTTAAGCAAGTCGCCACGCAATTCGCCCAATATTACAATTTGTTCGACTAAATCTTGTTGTAACGAATACAAGCCCATTGCAGCAGAGCGGTATTCATACCATTCAGTATAAAGATTCTCTTCGTTAATTGTAATATCTTGATCGGGGTTAAAAAACTGCTCACACGATGAAAATGCCCCCATCAGTAATAAAACAGGAAGAAATAAGGTGATTATTTTTAGAAACTTCTTCATAATAAATGTATGCTATAATGTTATAAACCAATTTTAATACCCACCAAGAATTGCCTTGGATGAGGAGTTTGACCGTAATCTATACCTTGTTCAACCAAGTTATACGAATAGCTAAATTCGGGATCGTATCCCAAATAATTAGATAAGGTAAAAAGGTTCGATGCTGAAATATAGAACTCGGCATATTTAAATGCAAGAAATTCATTGGGGATGCGATAGCTCAACGAAACGTTTTTAAGTCTCAGGTACGAGCCATCTTCAATCCAACGTGATGAAAAACTGGAATTACCCATAGGGTCGTTCCATAAAGCACGTGGCACATCGGTTTGCTGCCCTTCGTATTGCCAACGATTTAAAACATACACACTTTGGTTAGCAAAATTGGTCATCGATTCGTTCTTGTAACGCAGATAATTATATACTTCATTACCTGAAACAAAATTCACGTAAGCGCTAAACGTAAAGTTTCGGTATTTAAATGTGTTGGTAATACCCCCAATTAGCTTTGGAAAAGGATTACCAATAATAGTTTTATCATAATCGTTGATAATTCCATCGGGATTGCCATTGGGTCCCGAAATATCAGCATATATAGCATCTCCAGCTTTGTAAGCTATGCCTTTGGCATTTTTGAGCCCTGCTTCAACAGCCTCCTTTGTTGTTGAATATACTCCATTAAACTGGTATCCATAAAATGAGTTGGCCGCTTCGCCAACCATGTTAACCAATTCGTAATTTTCATATTCGGAAACGAACTTATCTCCTTCAATATTAACAATATGATTTTTGGTTTGAGATAAAGTTGCCTCAATATCCCATTTAAAGTTGCGACCGTTAACTAGGCGTAAAAATGCGTAAGCATCCCAGCCTGTATTCTGCATTTTACCTGAGTTTTGAGGTCTGAAATCGTAACCGATGTAAGCTTTTAACGGCACATAAATGAGCATATTGCTCACCGAAGTTTGATATATGTCGAAGCTCATTTTTAAGCGATTACCCCACAATGCTATATCGGTGCCTAAGTTAAGCTGATCTATTGTTTCGTAAGTAAGGGTTGGATTTGCAATGGTTGCAGGCACCAAACCGGTGGTTGCACGGTAGTGAACCGTTTTATAAAAGTTAGATGCATTCGACTCACCAATATCGTCGTTACCTGTACGCCCTAACGAAGCCCTCAGCTTAAATTCTTCGAGCCAGGTTGCTTGTTTTAAAAATGGTTCGTTTGAAATGCGCCATCCTAAACCGGTCGAATAAAACAAGCCAAAAGGATTACCAAAAATATTGAGCGTATTTAGGGCTTTTTCACCTATACGCGACGAAGCATCGAGTGACAAGGTCGCCATGGCAATGTATTTATCCTGGTATTCGTAATCAATTTTCTCGTAAATTGAAGCCCAGTTCCAATTACGGTTTTCGCCACCTATTTCGCGCAAGTTATCAACACCATCGGTCAACATACGGTACTCATCGTTTTTATGCGAATTTTTTGCAATTCCATAATCAAACTGAAACTTATTGGTCATAATGTTAAAGCCAGTAGTTGCATTAATGCGATGACTGGTGCCAATTGATTGATTATAAACCAACATGGTGTTATTGGTAAAACCATTAAAGGTATTGGTTGCGGCTTTGGCCACATTATGCACTTCGTTGTTATAGTATAGTTCCATCCCCTTGTTAGGCATGAAAAGTCTTTCTTTTAACGAATTGTAAAGAATACCAACATTGGTCGATAAAATGAATTTTTTGCCCAAATTAGCTTCCAATCCAAGCGAAGTAATGATATGGTAATTTTTATTATTTGCTTCGAAATTATGGATTGTTGCCAAAGGATTACTTACACCAAACTCATCCACTTCAGAAAGCATTGTTGTTTCTAACCCATCGGCATCGTACTGATAAGGATTGAGTAGGGGCGATTTAGCAAGGCTAGATAAAATTGGGCTTGTTGCATTAACTTTACCAGACTCCTTAAGGCTCGAATTACTGGTGTTGAATGAAACCGTTGCATTCATCCTCATCCATGAAAAGATGTTAACCAAACTAACAAAGCGAAGGTTAAATGCATCGTAACTGGTATTTTTCAATATTCCATTATTATCGAAGTAGCCAATTGATAGACCATAGCGAGCAATTTCGTCGCCTCCTTTAACTTTTATGTTGAAATTAGTAAACGAAGCATTGTCAAAAACATAGGGTTGCCAATTGGTATCGTGCTGATAATTATTGAATGTTTCCATATCGGGTTCCAAAAAGATATTTGGATATTCGTCAACCATATCTTCTTCAAGAGTACCTGAAGTAAAAATCAGTTCGTTGGCTAAAGTCTTATGCTGCATTGAATTCATTTGAGGAATGTACCTCTGGGGTTTCAACGAAAGCCCCCTGCGAAATTCAATGTCGAAAGACGTTTCGGTAGCACTGGGGTCGAGGGTTGTAATCATGATTAACCCGTTTGAAGCTTTTGACCCATAAGCAGCCGAATAAACAGCATCTTTCAATACCGTTGCATTCGAAATATCAAAAGGGTTGACCGCAGTTAAGGGGTTATAGTTATATCCATTAACAATTGATCCAAATAAGCCCTGGGGTTCGATAATTGCGCCATCAACAATATAAAGAGGCTGAGTGGAGGCATTGAGAGAGTTAAGCCCCCTTATAAAAGTAGTTGCACCACTACCAGGAGTACCCGATTGGTTAACAACATGCATACCAGGTATGCGGCCTTGCATGTAGCGATCAACCGATGGAGTAATTGTATTTTGAATATTACTGATATCGAGGTCGGAAAAAGAAGATGCCATGTTTTTACGGTTGATGGTCTGATTTAAAACAATCAGAACGTCTTCGCCACTTGGAACATCGATAGGGGTAAGCATAATTTTAATGCTGGTACGCCCCCCCAAAAACTCTCTTTTCCTTTTAAACTCACTGGCAGGATTTATCCCCAACCAAACGTTACCATCGGTTGCCGAGAATTCGAACTCGCCATTTTCGTTCGAAAAAGCGGGCATTTGCTTTGAGCCTTCAACCCCGATTGAAACGTTGGCTATCGGTTTGTTCTCAGGCGAAACAACAACACCTTTAACACTAAAAGATTCTTGGGCCTTGAGTGATATAGTACCAGCAAATAGGAAAACGATAGCCAGCATTATACCCAATAAGGTTTGTTTAATTGAAAATTTATTCATTGCTGAATTTATTAGCTTATTTATCTCGTTGTCAACTTTTTGTTCCATCATCAAATACATTAATATTGTATAGTCTCGACTTACATTCAATTAAGGATTCTTGGTTATTTTATCGATTTGCGATTCAGGTAAAAATTCTAAATAATCGATAATTAAGCCTGGAGTAATCTTAATAGTTCCTGGCTGAACACCAGCCCCCTTGTATTCAAACCTGATTTTAGCTTTACCATATTGAGTATGATTTTCAACCCAAAAATCGAATTTATTAAATCGACCTTGTGGGATAAACCTTACCCCAGTAACACTATTAATGATACCGCCACGAGCCCTTTGGTAGTCGTAAAAGTCAAAGGTTTTCACCAACTCATCATTCACATAAATATCGTACAAGCCGCCATAGTCCATGTGGGTACGAACAACAACCAGGTAACGCCTCGGAAAAAGTGGTTCCGATTTGAAATCGAGAATAAATTCGTGTTTTCCTTCTTTGAATTCTTTGGTGAAATCAACCATCATTACTGTATCGTTTGAGGCCTTGTTATCAAAAAGGTTTTGAGGTGTAAAAGTTTGCGAAGGGGTAATTTTCACCGAATCGCTCCAAGTAAACCGGTTTTGACCAATAGTTTTAACCAAAAACTCACCTTCGGTTCGCAAAGGGCTCATAAATAAGGAGTCGAGGATTTCGAACTCGCTGTAATTGTAAGCATAACCATTGCTACAGATAGTTTTTTCAACTGGGCGATAAAACACAAATACACTATCACCCAAAATATTTTTCATACTATCGGTTACAAACTCGTTAGGTTCGCGCATATTTTCAAACACGCCATGTTCGAGCAAATAGGGTATTAGTATTTCTTGCTGCCACAAATACGAAATGTCATGATACGAATTGTAATCACCACCTAATTTTAAGGCCATGTTGGTAAGTGCGTTATTATACAACTCTTGTTTTGGGAATACCAAGGTGGCTGTTTTAAGCCTAAACTCTTCGCTTACCTTAAAATATTCTTCTTCAAAAAGGTTAATCACAGTAATTACCGAGTCGTAAATTGTATTCCCTTTATCGTCAAATCCTAGTGGGCGACTTAACTCTTTATCGAGTATAATGGAGTCTAACTCGTCGATATAATTTTTAAGTACCGGAATATTCTGGGCAATGTATTCATATAAACTAGGATCGGGAGTTGCAACTCGACCTAATTTAAAATAACGGCCATCGCGGTAAAGCGGACTTGAAAAAGCAACCGGAATATTATCAAACAGGTATTGCTCGCCATTATTTTCGAACTGGGCAAATTTGAGCATTAATGTTTGTATTTTTTTCTTCCCCGAGATGTTGTTGGGTTGAACTAAATAGCGAAGAACATGAAACGTTATCGTTGATTTGCTAACCTTGTCGTTTAAATTATACGCTTCGAATGCTTCATTGGTTGGGATAAAGAAAGTATAAGCATTATTATAATCGAAAATTGAATCGATTTTAAATTGCTCCATATAGCTTACAAAAGTTGACAAGGAGGCATCTTTTTTTATTTCGTCCCAAACGCTCAGGTCAACAGTTTCGGGTTGAACGCCATAGTGTTCGCCCCATTTATCGTCGCAAGCAAAAAATGCAAGCAACATTAAAGAAGCTAATATAAAGGTGATGTATTTTTTCATTTTCATAATTTTTGTCAATTTTTTCACACCAGTAAATAAATTATTATTCAGGGATTCTGAAAATCACAACATCCCAAATAAATTTACCTGAGATTAACGATCGGACGGTAACTTCATGAGGTTCATATTCTAATAATGTAATTTCACCAACTTTAACATCAACATAAGGATAATTTTCTGTCCCTAATGTTTTTAAGTCGACCAATCCACCAATTTTCACGCCATCAAAATAAATTTCGACTAAAGCATTTTCATCGCTGAAAGCATGAGCACGGATAAGCATATTATAAGTTCCGGCAACAATTCGAGGCAACTTGTAGGTGATAGAGAAGTCACCATTAATTTCAACGTAATCTTTGCTCCATGCCTGCTCCGACTCAACATCGTTCATCACAAACAGAATTTGGTCGTTACCCCCTGTCCATGTAATGGTACTTAACAGCTCTTTTTCTTCAATAAGATACTCGCCCGATTTTTCGCGATAACCTGCAAACAAAGGTTCTTCATAAAATTGAAAACTGACTTCGCGGGCACCTGCTGACTGAACAGTAAGCAATTCACTAATACTATGAACTGCACCACTTTGGGTTAACAGATTGCTCAAATCGTAATAAAACATGATTTCGAGATAAGTATATGAAGTGTCATTTGATGCATTTACAAGGGTATCTGCTTTAATTTTTCGTGAATTGATGAGCAACTCGGTACCTTTGCCGTTAACTTCGACCGGATAAGGCCCAAAAGAGTTAAAGTTTGATGTTTGTCCCTCGTAATCCGACAAAAAGGAACTGCCTTCCATAATATGGTAGCCCACAAAATTATTAACCTTGTTGTATTCGTCGGTATAGTTTTTATCATATGGTTTTAAGAAATCAACCAAATCGTCGAAACTAAAAATATTATAACGATGATAAACAGTATCGGGCTCTACAAAAAGTGTTATCGGATTAAGTCCAATTGAGTCACGAATAATAACCCTGCTTAAAATCTCATCAAAACCAGTTTCTCTTACAGCCCGAAAGAAAATTGAATAATCGGGGTTTTGTTCAAGCCATTGGAATGTATTGTAGGTAATTGGCGACAAAGCTTCGGAAACAACATGAACATAGCCATTTGACACCTCTATGTTACCTTCGATAACAGGAGCAAAGTTGTTTACTTTGTAGTAAGAACTATCGCCATTCGATTCAATACCAATGGTAAGATACTGTCCCAATAAATTTAGATCGGGCAGTGCGCCAAATGGGAAATCGTTGGTAAGCAAGCCCATATTAATTACATGATAGCGTGCCATAGCAGCTACGTAAACTTTATCATTGAGCAAATCGTCGAATGTAGCGAACTTGCTATTATTGCTTATGAAGCGTTCGATAGCATCATTGGTAGGCAAAAATACAGTGTAATTGTTTCCATTAGGATTATAGGCCCCCATGGTTTTATCTAATTTACCCGCAATTAATATCTGTTTGAATTTTGAAAATAACGAATCGTTCTGCTCAATATAATCGTAAGCAGTAATTCGAATCAAATCTTTAAATTCAAGCACCGGCTCATCGGGTTTACATGAAGTAAATGATAAAGCAAAGGCAAAGATTGATAGTATTAAAAATATTTTTTTCATTGCTATCGGTTATAATAAGGATTTTGCTCCAAGTTTATATTTTTCTCTAATTCTGTTTTGTAAATGGGCATGTACCATCCTAAAGGATTGGTTAATTTTGAGCTCAATATACGTTTCTGGGTTGAAGGAACATTGCGAATAATCACTTCAACTAATTTATCTTTACGTGCATAATTGTCTCGGCGGCCCATCCTTACCAAATCGAACCAGCGTTTGCCCTCGTAGGCTAATTCCCTAGCGCGTTCGTCGAGTATTGCATCTTCGTATGCTTCTTTTGTGCTCTGGATGTTGGCTGTACCAACCTGAGCCCTAAAACGAACAACATTGAGATAATCAAGGGCTTGTTCATAACGTCCCACCTGCGAAAGCGCCTCTGCTTTCATTAATAAGACATCGGCATAGCGGTAAATGATCAAGTTAGCGGTGTATTGTAGGTTACTAGGGCGGGTTGTTCGACCGTCGGGAGCCAAACCCACATACTTCCAAATGGTAAAATCTGTATCACTGTTTTTGCGGATGCTAAAATCTTCACCCCTGAATGGCTCATTGGAATACTTACGAGCAAACATTTCGATGGCAATTTGGCTGGGATCGATATTGCGGCTGTTAACATTGGTCAAATCGTACAATGCGTTTCGTTGGTTTTGACGCTCGTCAAACTGAAGTTCAAAAATACTTTCGAGTGAGTTGCCGGGATAAAAGTTTTCGAACCAACGGGCACTGGGCATCAATTCAATTTTATCGGACATTTCGATATTGGTAACATGTTCAATTACTGCCTCATAATCGAATTGCCAAAGGGCTATATCGGCCAATAAAGCTTCGCAGGCCTCTTTTGATGCCCGACCTTTGATTTCCATTGTGGTGATATAGTTATCGGCCAAATATTTTCGAGCCTCCAACAAATCAGTTTTAATATAATTGAGAATTGAATCGCTCTTTGTTTTTGGAATATAAAATTCGGAATTGTCTGTTTCGCTTGGTGAAACAGTAAAAGGTACGTCGTTATAGATACGCACCAGGTAGAAATAGGTTAAACTACGCAGGAAATAGGCTTCAGACATGTAGCCTTTAAGTTGATAGTTGGTAAAGGTTTTATCAATATCCTGAACCGCGGGGGCGTTTTTAATAATTTCGTTACAATAGTTAATTACTTTATAAAAGTTTTCCCAGTTACTCAACCAGTTATCGGGGTATATGTTTCCGTTCATCATGTTGCGTATAGCCTGATCGGTATTGGTATCGTCGTCAACTAAATCGGCACGTACTTCGCCATGGATAAACAATAAATTATTGAGAGAAGAAAAAGAGCTGTATGCACCCATTAAAATGGCTTCAACATCTTCTTTAGTTTGCCAAAATTCATCGCGCGTCAGCCCACTAGGAGGCATTAATTCGAGCCAGTTGTTGCATCCAAATGGCACCATCATCACCACCGCGATTATTATATATGTGATTTTACGTTTCATACGTGATATATTTTCATTTATTATACCCATTTTAAAAATTGTTTTATTTTAAAAGAATACCGAAAAACTAACCGTTGTCATTAGTGATGGTGGAGTTCGCGCATAGTCAACTCCAATCCAGAACGGGTCACTGGCATCTTGACCAATTTCGGGGTCTTGTCCCGAATAATTGGTAAAGGTTAATAGCTTACGGGCGCTCAAGGCCAAGTTCATACGTTTAACATGTAAAGCATCGCAAATGTGTTTTGGGACTTTGTAGCCCAGCTTCAGGTTATTTAACCTCAAAAAGTCTCCTGACTCAACATATCGATCGGATCCTAGGTTATTGGCAGGGTTACCTTCGTATGCACGGGGCAACATGTTGAGTTCGTCCTGACCTTGAACCCTCCAACGACGCAATACGGCTTTACTTTGATTGTTTTTGTCATTCATCCCTTCGGTTTGGATGGCAATACCATTAATGATATCAAAACCTATACGGTAGAAAAAACCCACTGAAATATCGAAATCCTTGTATTGAAACGATGTGCCAAAACCTCCAGTAAATTTGGGGTTACAATCGCCAATAGGCACAACATCGTTCAGGTCAATTTTACCATCATAGTTTTGATCGCGGTAACGAGCGTCGCCACCTTTAAAAGTATAAGTACCCATGTAGGTTAGCGGAATCACTTTTCCATCGGCATCATAAATGGGATTCTCCTGGGCATCCATGGCCATCACGTCTTCATCGCGCGACCATACGCCAAGGTATTCAAAACCGAAGAACGACCCAATGGGTTCGCCCTCGACAATACGTTGAGGGTATTGACCGTTGGCAATCGAGGTCGATTTTTCATTATTAAAGTTATCGGGGAGTTTGGTAAAGCGGTTTTCGTTATGCGAAGTGTTAAAATAAGCAGTCCAAACAATATCGCGTTTTTGAATTATTTTATAATTCATCATTAATTCCCAGCCTCGGTTGTTCATTTCACCACCGTTAAAAAATTGCAGTGCTGAAAAACCTGACGAGGTGGGTATTTTATAATAATTATTGGAATTCCAAGCATCACCAAACAAAATATCGGTTGTTGTTTTGGTATAGAAGTCCGTTTCGATGTATAAACGATCCTTGAAAAGATTCATGTCGAAACCGAAATTGAACGATTCAACGTTTTCCCATTTAAGGTTATCGAGCTGAACACGACTGGGTATAATTGCAGGGTTGCCTGCATAGGTACCCGACCCGGCTGTTTCGTACAAGGCATAACGCACATAAGGGCTGCCCGGAGGCCTACCAGCGGTACCCCAACTAAAACGCAACTTACTTTCGCCCAGCCAGTCGGCACCCGACATGAAGGGTTCGCTAGAAAAACGCCATCCAACTGATACACCGTTAAATACGCCCCACCTATTGTTTGCTCCAAAAGCAGAGTTGGCATCAGCACGCGTAATCAACTGCATCATGTACCTGTCAAGCAGTTTATAGTTAACGTTCACCACACCACCAATGTCTCTCGATTCACCTGAACCCGATCCGAGCCAATTAATATGGGCATTAATGGCCGGGTCTTGAAGGCTTATTGAAGGTGAACGGTTGGTTTGCAAGTTCATCCATTCTGAACTTTCCTGGTTGGTTGCCCAAGTCAAAGTTCCTGACAAGTCGTGTACTTTAACATCAAGGGGCGCATTAAAAACAAATTGAGTTTCGGTACGTATTGCCGACCAGATTTCGTTCGACTCTTCGGCCTTGTTAACCTGCCAGTTGAGCCAATCTGCACCCAATGCATTATGAGGTAAAAAAACATTGGATTTTTTACCCGTATACTGAAAAGTTACAGTTTGACGAAACTGCAACCAATCGTTAATAATATAGCGCAACCTAAAAGAGTTTTCAAGACTATATTCCTTTCTATCGTTTTTACCCAAACGACCAACAGCATATGGGTTGAAATAACTTCCACCATCGCCTTGGTAACTTTTAATAGGATTAAAATATTCGCCGGTAAGATCACCAAATTGATCGTATTCGTAAATACTCATGTTGGGCGCTTTAATGTAAGCCATTTCACGAATATTCTTATCTCCTACTTTAACGTTTCCTTCAACATCGTTGGTAGTATAACTAAATAAAATAGTGTACATCAATTTTGTTGAGAGAATATAGTCAAGGTTTATACGAGTGGAAAAACGAGTCGAATTGGTATTAATGGTAGTACCCCCTTCGTCGACATAACTGAACGAAGCCGAATAACGTGTTTTATCGCCACCACCCGATAGAGAAAAGTAATGATCCTGGGTATTACCAACTTTGGTAATGGCGTTGAGCCAATCGGTATTTTGTGAATAATTATAGAAATCTTCGTAATTACGATCATAAGCAATTTCGCGCGGCAAGTCAAAAGTTCCCCTTGCATTATGCAACTGTTCCAATTGCAACATAATATATTCATTACCATTCAACATTGGGATTGCAGGGGGTTGCACGTTAAAACTGTGCTTATATTGATATTCAAATTTCACAGCGCCCATTTTACCGCTTCGGGTTTCAATGAGCAATACACCGTCGGCGCCGCGCGAACCATAAGCAGCAGCAGCACCCGCATCCTTAAGCACTTCAATCGATTTGATGTCTTGAATGGCCACATTAATAAGGTTACTAATATCTTCTTGGTCAGCTGAGCTCAGGTTAACATCGGAACCCACCTTAAACTGGGGAATACCATCAATTACCACCAGTGGTTTATTGTTACCGATTGAACTCAATCCTCTGATAACAATTTGAGACCCTGAACCGGGGTCGCCCGAGGCGCTGATAATATCGAGCCCCGAAATTTTCCCCTGTAAAGCATCGGCAGCAGAGGTTACACCCACTTCTTGCATTTCAATCAAATCGACCTTAACCGACGACGATGCTTTATCTCGATCTTCTACGTTGGTTAAACCGGTACGCGATTGGCGCTCGGCCGTTACGGTAACCGCACCAATTTGGATATCGGAAGATTCGAGTTGTATGTTCATGGGGCTATTAAAAACCGGTTGAATTTCTCGGGCATGATATCCGATAACACTAACCCGCAACATGTTCGCACCACTGCGCATGGTATAAACGAAGTCGCCGTTAACGTCGGTAGCCGTACCACCTACAATACGATTATCTTTGTCAATTTCGGCAATTGTTACCCCAATAAGCGATTCAGCATCGTTTTTATCGACCACCCTTCCCCTGATGATTTGACCACTTTGGGCCAGTACTTCGACAAAACAGAAAAGCACCAATGCTAAAATTAAGACGATGGATTTATTTATTCTCTTCATTTTATATAAAGACCTTAGGTTCAATAAAATAATTTTGTTCGGTTTCGCTACTCAACATCGATTAGATCAAAAATTAAAGCTTTTTCGATTTGGTGTACTACCCCGGTTGTAATAATATTTGGATACATAGATTCGCCTGTTTGTAAGCTACGTGCACAAATTTGATTGGTAATTTCGGACTCGGCAATCGACAAATAGTCTGAACTGTTTTTACTTTTCACTTTTATAACATCGATCCCTGGTTGTATGTATATTTTTGCTTTATGGGCTGGTTTTCCACCGGCAGCAGGTATAGTATAAGCGGTTTTATAATAGCCTTCGGGCAGCTTTCCATCGGTAAAAATCAAATTTCCTTCAATAAAGTGCATCTGGACAAATCTTTTCAGATTTTCCCCGCTTAAGGTGTCGGCACTAATTGCCGTAAGCGCTTCGACCGAAGGAACCAAAACAGTATACAATTGTGTCTCTGAAACAAAGTTGTACTTTGAACTTTTGTCGTTAGCAAAGCCTGCTTTCACTAAAAGATTATGGAATTGACGTAGATCGGCATTATTTTTTATAGCACCAAGTATATTTTTTGCTTCGAAGCGAAACCATGATTGTATTTGGTATGTCTCGCCATTGTCAACATCCACGCTAATTTTTTGAGGTATAATATTAACCGGAATGCTACCTTGGTATCCCCTAACGGTAGATTGAGTTCCCTTTACAATGTTAGTGGTGTTATCCCAAATAATATGGTTACCAGCCATTGTTTTTAAAAATTCTTTGCGACCCGTACCTCGATGTTTTTCAACGGCAATGTGGTTCAGCAACAACATACGAAGCGGCCCAGGTGTGTTTATACGATATTGTTTCAACACTGGATATGGTGTGATAACATCAAAATACTCCTGAATAACATTGTTAAATTCAAAGAAAGTATAGAACAACGAGGAGTCGGCACGTAAAGTAGCATCGTCGGGAGCAAAAAGAATGTATTCTTCATTTTCGCGCTTAAGCGATGAAAGTAAACCGGTGTATTCAATGGCATTCATTACGGTTGAAAATCCGCGCTGGCGATAAACTGGGCCGGTCACACTTTTAAATGCGCGTGGCACCAAAGCCTTGTTAAGACCAATAAAGGTGGCATTACTTCCAAATTCTTTTTCAATAATTGTGGAATTATCAATTTTAACAAAATCGTTTTCTCCATTATAAAATCCCTTATCAATATCGGAACCATAAATAGGATTTATTGAAAAGTATGAATTAACAATTATTTTTTTAATTTTTTCGGGCATTTCTTCGAGGCTTTTCCATTGGTTGCCACCACTTACATACTGTGCAATAAATTCATCAAAAGCCTGGTTGGTAGGCGCTATTAAACCGTGATGGAAACGAATGGTCACATCGTTCGAAAAGCCTGCTCCTCCTGATGGTGCTTTTGTTTTTTCGCTGGTGATATCAAAAGTGAGTTTGGGATAAGTAAGATTATAAAGCGAATCAACCAATGCTCCAGTACTTGCGCCAGGCTGATCTAGGGTTTCGTCCTGATTATAAGTTAAATTGGGATAGCGGTTTACTAAATCGATAAACTTGCTATAACTGTGGGTTACCCGTTCCTTACCTAAAATTTCGTAAGCATTGAGTAATGGTTTCACTACCTTATCAATAGTATATACAAAACCGTTTTCAGCGAATATTTCATCTCCAATAATCTTAGCATCAACAAAATAAATATCGTTAGGATTATCAAAATTACGGTTAAAATAAAAGCTAAAATCGCTCAACTGAAGGTTATACAAACCAAAATACTCACTATAAAAGAAAGGGGCATGTTTACGGGTATCGTTAATGGCCACCCTAATCCAACTGGTTTTGGTTGTATCAATAACAATCAGGTCACGGGTATTGACGCCAATATTTTTAATTCCCAAGCGATAATTATCCTTTTGCAAGAGCGTTTGACGCTTAAATCCTCTTGGTTTATCATTGTAAGGGTCTTCAACATCAATCCATCCGTTGACATCAAGCGAACGAAGCTGGTTCAGGCTCCACGGGTTTTGCACGATATGGAATTCGACCAATTCGACCAATTTATTAAGCGGAATATCTTCAACTGAATTATAAGCTGTATTTTCCTCGAAAAAGGCTTTGAAAGCTTCGTTGGTAGGAGCAAATACAGTATAACTACCAGAAACATCAATTACGGTGTCGTAGCCGGTTATTTCCAGGCATTGGGCAAATATTGAAAGTTCGTCCACTACTTTGAGTTGTGAATAAACCTTGCCGTCCAACCATTCGGGCCTTGCGTATTTGTCAAAATCGTCGACACAAGCGAGCATGACAAAAAACAATAAAAATGCACTTAATACTAGCTTACCTTTAAACATCTCATTATTGCATTTAAATGAAAATTCTTATTTACAAACAATCTTCAAAATTATTAAAATGATTTATATTAATTGTGGTCAAAAATTGCTTATTGGTGTAATTTTTAAAAATTAGCACAATTAAGGTCATTTATATCACACTTGAACGATTTGTGATACGTTTCACTCATTTATTATTTAAAATAATATGGCTTCGTATTTTTATTATTAATTCAATTTTATCATATATATAATGGTTTTTCGATGCATTTAAATGAAAATTACTTGATTTTGTTTTTCAAATGAAGCTATTTTTGCCCCCTTTCAATATGTATTAAAATTATCATTCAATAGGCCACATTTTATCCCTAAAACTGGCGGGAGTTATTCCAAAATATTCGCGAAAGCATTTAACGAAATACGAAAGATTATTAAAGCCGGTTAAAAACGAAACTTCTTTTATACTATAGCTTCTATGAATTAACAAATCATGTGCTTTGTGAAGCCGAGTAATTCTTAAAAATTCGACAGGTGAATAATTGGTAAGGCTCTTAATTTTTCGATATAATTGAGTAGTACTCATATTCATCTCTACCGACAATTCTTTGACATTAAAATCGGCGTTTTCAATATTTTTATCGAGTATTTTTTTAACTCTTTTAAGAAAAACATCTTCGCGGCTAAGGTTTTGTGAAGAAACTTCAACCATGAAATTTTGTTGTTTGTATTTTTCGTGGATTAGCTTCCGGTTGATGACAAGCCTCGATATTTGGGATAATACAACATTGGTATCAAATGGTTTAGTGATGTAAGCATCGACACCTGATTTATAACCCGCAACAATACTCTCGTTGGTGGTTTTGGCAGTAAGCATTATTACTGGTATATGGCAAGTCTTAATATCGTCCTTGATTTTTTGCGTAAAACCGTAACCATCTAACTTAGGCATCATAATATCTGTAATAATGATGTCGGGATTCACTTGGGTGACCATTTTGATACCTTCTAATCCATTTTGCGCTTCGAAGCACTTGTAATTACGTGATAAGATATCGATCAAGTATCCACGTAAGTCCTTGTTATCTTCAACAATAAGAATTTTAACTTTGTTATCGATTAGATCACTTTCGATACCTGAATTGTAATATCTCAAAAGTTCGTTGCGATTATCTGAAACTTTTTCATCAAACAATTCATTATCCTGAACATCTTCAGACAAAGTATCGGCCACCAAATAAGGTAAAAGTATATGAAAAGCAACTCCTTTATCTTTGATATTTTCGACCCCTATTTTTCCATTATGAAGTTCGACCAACGATTTCGCAAACGACAGGCCGATTCCCGCACCATCGCTAGTTTTACCTGAATGATAAAAACGTTCAAAGATCTTTTCTTCTTCGCCCGGTTCAATTGAACTGCCTTCGTTAAGAATGGTTATTTTAATAAACTGTTTTAAATGCTCATTGACATAAGTCATGTTATCATCTTGGACAATATTCAATGAAATTTCAATTTGTTGACCATCAGGTGTATTTTTAAAAGCATTAGAAAGGATATTGTAGAGTACCTCTTCTATTTTTTGTGTGTCAATTTGAGCTATTAATTCATTCTGAGATAATTGCATTTTAATTTTTACATTTTTACTTAACTCAAAAGCATTAAAGTTCATCGATACATCGTTGATTAAACGAACTATATCGTCGTTGTGGAGGTTAAGATGTAGTTTACCGGATTCGAGTTTTCTAAAATCGATAATCTGATTAATTAATTTTAGCACATATTGAGCGTTACGGTGCATTAAATAAATATGGTTGTGCCATTTCTTTCCCAATTCATTTTTGTTAATAATCATATCCTCGACTGGCGATACAATTAAACTGACAGGGGTCTTCAACTCATGTGCAATGTTCTCTAAAAAGGTCATTTTCGATTCGTTATTTTCAATATTCAAATCGCAAATACGTTTCAAATAACGTTGTTTTTGTCGGTTGAAAAAAGATAGTACCGATAAGGTTATTATTGTAATGCCCAGCACAAGATAAACCACTATCATGTGTGTTGAGCGGTACCATGGTTTGAGGATTGTTATTTCGAGTTGTTTTATTTCTAGGGCAGATACATTATCGGAGCTAATAGCACTGGCTTTTAAAATGTACTTGCCTGGTGGAATTTTATTGAAAAACAGATATTGTTGTGACGATGGAACCGAATACCACTGATTATGGTAATTTTCAAGCATGTACTCAACATGGTTTCCCTCAGGAAACTGATAATGAATTGCTGTAACTCCAATCGCAAAGGAGTTTACTCGGTATGGAAGCTCAATTCTTTTGGTTTCGTTCAAATGACTTTCGAGCAAACAACAGCCATCAAAGCTATCGCCCACCGAGAATTTATTCCCAGCAATTAGAATATCGGTAAAAAGGGTTTTGGGTGCAGTGCAATTGCTTACAATTTGATTGGGATAAAAAGCGCTTAAGCCATTCTCACCACCAAAAAAGAGCATTCCGTTTACCGATTTATAGGCTGAATTTATTAAAAATACGTTACTTTGAATTCCATCGCTTTCGGTATAAACTGTAATGCCGGATTCAAAACTACTCTGATTGTACTTTACCAAGCCTTTTTCTGTACTGATCCAAATATTTTGTTCGTTATCGGTTAAAATCCCAAAAATATCGTTGCCAGGCAAACCATTTTCAATCGTTAAATAAGAAAAAGAATCATCATTGGGATTAAAAATATTTATCCCTCCACCTTGTGTAGCAATCCAATATTTTTGATCCTGGTTTTCGACAATACAATTTACCTCGTTGTTATTCAGATTCATTCCATTAGCGACACCTCCGAAATAACGTTTAAAATTCAAATGAGGCTTTTCAGAATTTGAATTTACCGAAGCAGCTTTACCATTAACCAGGTTAAGACCATTGCCGGTAGCTACCCATAATCGTTTTCTCGAATCAAAAAGAATATCGAGCACAACATTGTCCGATATCGACAATGAATCATTCGCGTTAAAGGTGTAATTATAAACAAGCTGATCGGGATTTTCTGAAGGATCGGGAATAAAGATAAGACCAGATTTCATCGACCCACACCATAAATTATTATCGTCGTCAATTACAATTTTTCGTATGGTGGTATTTATAGGCTCGCCTTTCCCAAATTTCTCGATTTCCCATCGGCCTGCTCTTTTCTTCAGTTTACATAGTCCGTCGCCATGACCTATCCAAAATAACGAATCGTTTTGTTTCGCAATATCCCAAACACCTGAAATAAGACCTGCTCCAACTTCATTAAAAACCACTTTTTGTGAAGTAATTTCATTCATATTCGCAATATTAATTCCTCCTGATCGGCAGCCAACTAATAACTCATGCCCATTTCCATTAACACACATTACAGCATTTGAATTCAAGGAATTTGGCAAAAACGGATCGTGACGGATGGTATAAAACGCTTTCTGCCTTAAGTTAAGCATACTAATACCCTGACCTTGGTGGCCAACCCATAAACTGCCTGAAAAATCTTGAAACAAACATAGAATGCGGCTATTGAGTATTGTCCCTGTTTTAGATGGATTTGCTGAATATCGTCCTTCTTCGTTCGTTTTTAGATGATGAAAATATAAACCCGGCTCACTTCCCACGGCATAAATCATGTCATTACAAGCACTCAGGGTCATTCGGATGTTATTTTGTGGAAACAAATATTTTGCATTAAATTTTTGCGCATTGACATTAAATTGAAGAACACCCCGATTAGTTGAAAAAAACAAACAACCAGATTGATAACTCATACTAATATGATTTACATTTCCTTCAATAGCATAGGTAGCCCCTATTTTCAAAACAGTATCATTTTCTAAGTAATGATAAAACATTGAAAACACATTTGCGTTAATTCCATTCCCATCATTAGCAGCACAATAAAGAACATCACTATAGCTAAATGAATTTTGATAATAGTTAAACACCTGTTTGTTTTCACCATAAACCATAATATTATTAATGGCAAAATTTTCTGGTGATTGATCGATATGCACCCTATAAAACCCTTCTGTGGTATGAATAATTACATAATCACCCATTTGAATTAGGTTAAGTATATTAACAGGATCAATTGACGTACGATTAAATTGAAAGGTTTCGAATTTAAAATCTTTATGCTTCATCCGCACTAGGTTCTTTTCGGTCGCAATCCATAAATTACCGTTGGTATCAACTAAGAGTTTCTTAACCTTCTTATCAGGCATACTGAAGCGATCACCCAAAACAGGCCTGAAGTTCTTAAAAACATAACCATCATAGCTAATTAACCCGGTCCAGGTTGCAATCCATATCCGGCCTTGGTAATCTTCAATAATTTGATTAATTTCACCAGAGCTTAATCCATCTTTTGGTTGAAGGTATTTGAATTGATCAGCAAAGACCAAAAAAGTCGAAAATAACAATGTAACAAACAGGATTAAAGCTTTCATTGAGTCAGTTTTATGAAATACAAAAACAACGACACAATATAATAAAACAATTTTTGCATTAACACATTTCATTCAAATAAAAAAAACATTGAAAATTCAAAAAAAAGCATACTTCATAATAACAAAGGCGTTAACGCCACCTTAAGGG
>DATERL010000049.1:0-12185 GCA_035271585.1 Prolixibacteraceae bacterium | reverse complement strand
GATCTGGTTGCCCGAACCCGATTGCTGGTCATACAGTCGACTCCTGACCACCAAACCCTCGATGAGAAATACACTGATGTTTTTCATCACATACGCACTTTTCAAGGTGATTGGGCTCTGATTGAGATTGAGTTGCAGCCTAAACAAGAAAATCAAATTATTACAGTATTGTTTAAAAATTATGAGTATAGGGGGAAAACACTTTGCTTCGACGAAATGAGTATTTCGCAAATTGGGTTTTAGTCTTGCTCTTGATTATTTTGGCTCTTGTTAATGTGATATTATGGGCTTTTTGTAACCATTCAGTCACTTTGTTTTTCAATATGTAGTTTGTTCGAAAAAAAAGATTTTTAGGCTGATAGAACTATAATTCTTAATAAAAAATGGTTGATCGGCATTGTTTTTTGATTGTCAATTATACCAAGGGCTTGCCGCCGATAGCGAGATGGGCAATTCATACTATATTGAACAAAAATTCTACTCTTTTTTAGTGCGACAGAGTAGTTGCAAATATTTACGAATTGCTTTCTTCCTTTTTGAAAGCGTGAATGCCTTTAAATGCATTTCCATTTTTATCGAACAGGCTGCGCCCAATAAACCAAACTTTCGATTCGGGGATGTAAAGCCCCTCGGGTTCCCAGTATAGAATACCTTTCAACTTAGGGTATTGGCGGGCAATACTGTCGAGGGTAATTAAAAAGTCGTACTGACCTTGTTCGGTTGGAGGAAATGGTTGAATATCGAGCACCCATTCTTCGGGTTCGGGATAGTAACCATTGGCATAATAGGCCGTTTCAACAATCATAATATCGTGACTAAATGTTTGTGAGAGTTTTGATAAATTATTTTCAAGCTCGTTAAATGTGCCATGCCACCAAGGGTAGTAACTTAAACCAATGATGTCGAATTCAACACCTTGTTCGATAATATTATCGTAAAAATATTTACAGCCTTCAAAATCCGCGCCTTGGTCGTTGTGAATAATAATTGGGATATTGAGTTCTCCGGTGACATCGTTAACGCCTTTTATACCGGCTTTAACCAGTGTGCAAAAGCTTTCCCAGTCTTCGCCCGATTCTTTATAGATAAGTCCGTCGGGCCATATCATGCCGGGGCGTATTTCATTTCCAACCTGAATCATATCGGGCATAAGCCCTGCATTGCTCATGGCTTCCATCACGTGTTTTGTATATTGATACACGCTGTCGGTCAGCGTTTCGAACGAAAGACCTTCCCAAGCTTTGGGTTTGAACTGTTTTTGCGGATCGGCCCAGGTGTCGGAGTAGTGAAAATCGAGCATAATTTTCATGCCTGCATTTTTAATTTTTCTCGAAAGTGCAATGGTATATTCCAGCGAATTGCATACCGGTCCTTCCATGTTTGGAGTGTGAAAAATTCGAACTCGACCGTAGGTGTACCCGTTGTCTTTGAATATTTCGAGCGCATCATTTGCTTGGCCATTCACTTTATAAATACCGCCCGAGTCTTCCATTTTTTTCAAAATAGAGAAATCGCCACCGTAAATAAAATCATCGGTGTTGCTCTCTGGTTTGCTGTAATTACAGCTCAAACAGAATGTTATTGCTGCAATTATGCTGATTGTGTTTAGCGTTTTAAATCGCATTATTTGGTGTTTTATTGAATTAATATTTTTTGAGAATATGTATTCTCATTTGTATTTAACAGTAAAACGTACATCCCTTTATTCAAGCCTATTGTATTTATAATTATTTTGTTGCTTTCAGTTCTGTACAACGGAGTACAGTTGGTTCCAAGTGTATTTAAAAGTTGAATATTGCTTGACGAATTACTATTTTCATTGAATTCGATGGTAAGATACCCTCCTGAATTTGGGTTTGGATAAACTTTTAGTATTTCGTTTTTGTAAATATTCGATTCGCCAGTGATGAATGTTTCGCATGAGCTCCATGTTTGGTTAATTATGGTGTCCTTCTCCGGAACAATAAATGCACGGTCGGTATTCCAGTCGGGGTCGTTTAACAACTCATCGGAATTGGCACACTCGTCGGGTACAGTCTCGCGGTAGGCTTCAAAATTGTCCCACGAATTGGAGGTGATGAAATAATAAGCATAAACTTGGCCGGGTAACAATTCAAACGAAGCACTGTAAATATCCCCCGATGTTTTTTTCATTTTAACAAACTGCCAATTGGTGTGTTCGCCCACAATGAAAACACCTCTTGAAACATCATGTCCAGCCATATCTACATTGAAAGTTACTTTTATATTTGTAATTATTGAACCCGAATTAAAAGCTGCAGGCCAACCACCTCCGCCGCTTTTTAGGTAATTGAGTTGGTTGCGATGATCGAAAAATGCGACATGTTCTTGCGACGAACCTTTTCCCCAGGCTGTGCTGCAAGGTGTTGATACCCAAGCGGCTTCCCAGAAAATTACGCCTGTGCCGCCATTGTTGTAAACTGCCTGCGAAAGGTCAAGCATGAATTTTTTTTGGCTTGCCGGCGATACCGGTTGATAAGCCGGCGATGAGGAAGTAATAATATTCCCGAGTTGGTCGATATTCTCATTGTCCCACAAGTATCCGGTTTCAACAATCATTGGTTCATACTCGGGATGTTGTGTTTTCATTGTGGCTATTATTTGCCCCACTTGCGCAGGCGATTGCTTGTGGTACGAGTAATAGTAGGTAAAGCCCATGATGTCGAAATCGCTAACGCCATGCTCAATAATATTGTTATAAAACCATATTGTTTTTGCCGGATCAGCAACATGGAGCGATATTTTTGGTTTTATAGTTGATGCTGTTGCCATATCGCGTACCGCTTTAATTGCAGCATTAAACATTTTTGCATGTCGGCTCCACGAATCACTGATTAGGGTCATTCCTTCGAAGTTGGCTTTCATCCCTTTGTGGGTCATTATACCGCTATTATTTTCATTCCCAATTTTTACGTATTCAGGCATTAAACCATCGTTGTTTAGGCTTTCGAGGGTTTTGTACACGTAATTATAGACCGAATCGGACAGGAGTTCTTCATTGTTTGCAACGTCCTCCCATGCTTTTGGGATAATTTGTCGGCCGGGATCGCTCCAAAAATCGGATAAGTGAAAGCCCAACATAACTTTCATTCCGGCTTGTTTTGCCCTCGTAATGGCTTTTTTTGCATCATTAAAGTTGCTGTATTGCGATTTAACGCCTTCGGGCTGTGTGAGCGCTTCTTGCCAGTTGGGGTTGTGCCAAAGCCTGATTCGAACGAGGTTAATTCCATTGTCGGCAAAAATCCGATAAACATCCTTCGAATTACCATCTTCTCTGAAATCAGCACCACAATCTTCCATCATATTAGCATACGATAAATCGGCACCCAACACAAAATCGGATTGTGCCTTCGATTGAAAATTGATTAAAAGGAAACTTAAAAGTGAAATAATATAAATATGTTGCATTTTATGTTTATTAGTTGAATGTGACAAGTTAAAGAAAATGTTTTTCTTTTTAATAATTCAAAGGTCTCTATTATTGAATTATAAAGCTACAATGTGCTGTTTATTAAACAAATGTTTAAATGAAACGAATTTTTCTTATTTTTATACAGTTAAAAAGAAACATGAACCCCTCTTGTATGCAAATGTCACTTTTTAAAAAAGCAAACATTATTCCTGTGTCAATTTTTTTGATGCTCCTTTTGATTATTGATGCTAAAGCCAATCAGCAATCAATTATTTTGCAGCAAGCAGAAGTTGATAGTGCACAATGGTATTATACTCAAGCTTATGATGAGTATGATTTGAATAAGCTGAAAGAATCAACCTTTAGTTTTGAAAAGGCCGCAGGTTTTGAACTCGAAAAAGCTAAGCCCGATTATAATCTGATTTGTGATTCATATAGCAATGCAGGCTATAATTATTTTCTTTTAAACCGATACCCCGAAGGGATAAGGGTAGGTAAATTGGGTCTTCAGTGTGCGGTTGAGCACAATATACCCGAACAAATTTCGACTAATAATGCTAATTTGGGTTGTTGTTATTCTACCCTCGATAATTACGAAATGGCATTGTTTCATTTTACCGAGGCGCTTAAAGTCGATATAGAATTAAACGATGCCCACGGGATGGCTAATTCGTACAATAACCTTGGAAGGGTTTATGAATCATGGCATAAGCTGGATCTATCAAAAGAATATTATCAAAAGGCCCTCGCCACTTCCGACAGCTTAAACGATGAACTGGTATTGGGCATTCGGTTCAGTAATTTAGCCATGTTGTATCACAAAATGGGAGCGCCCGATTCGGCTGTTTATTTAATGAACAAAGCTCTTTTGGCCGACCAAAAAACAGAAAACCCAAACCGAATTGCAACCAGGTACAGCAACTTGGGTTTAATTTATCTAGAAACAGGGCAATTGAATTTAGCAGGAGAATATTTTGATAAAGCCCTTGCTATTTTTGAAACAACTCAAAACGAACGTTCGTTGGCCATTACTTATAACCATTTAGGAAAAATGGCGCTTGTTAAAGGTGAGCTGGCAAAAGCTGTCGAATTATTTAATAAAAGCCTCACCTTATGCGATTTATTGAGCCTCAAAGAGATTGCCATGCGCAACCACTTGCTTTTATTCGAATTGTATGAGCGCAAAACCCAATTCGATAAAGCATTGTATCATTTCAAAAAATACACCGGTTTGAACGATTCGGTTTTTAGCGCCAAAAGCTTATTGCAATTACAGGAGCTACAAGTTCAATACGAAACCGAAAAGCAAAATTCTAAAATTCTTTTATTGAAGCAAGAAAACGAGCTGTCGTTGTTAAACTTGAAAAAGAGAAATATACAGGTGATTTTTTCAATTATCGGCTTTTTAATTATACTGCTCACCGCTGTTTTGTTGTATCGGTTTTTGATGCTAAAAACCAAGGCACATAAGCAACAATTGGCCATTAATAAAACTAAAGACAGGTTTTTTGCCATTATTTCGCACGACCTTAAAAATCCTGTTAGTGCTTTTAATAACCTGACCTCGGCATTGAAAACCAAACTGCACTTGATGTCGCCCGAACAAATTAAGTACTATATCGATCAATTGGCTTTATCTGCAGATAATCTCAACCATTTTTTGATGGAATTACTGCAATGGAGCATCTCGCAAAAGGGTGAAACTCGCCTCGACATCAGTACTTTTAGTATTTGTAAATTGATAGCCGGTGAAATAAAAAGGTTTGAAGAGGCATTGGGAAACAATAACCTAAGTGTTGATTGCAAAGTAGGGGAGCATTGCGAAGTAAGCAACGATAACAACATAGTACAAACCATTTTTCGCAATTTATTGGCCAACGCGATTAAATTTTCACCCCAAGGTGAACAAATTGCGGTAAAAGCTGAGCCAACCAACAATGGTGTTAGGGTGTCGGTTAGCGATAGCGGACCAGGTATTGCCCCCGTTGATATAAAATCGCTTTTCATAATCAAAGGTGCTGCAAAAGGAAAAGTACTTGCCCAGTCGAAAGGTACTGGAATGGGGCTTATTATTTGCAAGGAGCTTGTTGCCCTTATTGGAGGAACCATTTGGGCCGAAAATAATCTCGACAAAGGAACGACATTCTTTTTTACCATTCCTAATTATACACTATCATGATCAACGTATTTATAACCGACGACCACAAAATTGTGCGCGATGGCATTAAAGCCCTTTTGCTGGGTAATAACGATATTCAGGTATGTGGCGAAAGCAGCAACGGTGCCAAAACCATTCCGGGATTAAACCAGTGTCAGGCCGATATTCTCTTGCTCGATATTGGACTGCCCGACGTGAACGGCTACGAATTGATTCCTGAACTGTTGATGCGTTTCCCAGGACTAAAAGTTGTCATACTCACGGCCAATGCCGATCAGGATTCACTCATGTTTTCGATTGAGGCGGGCGCACAAGGTTTTTTGAACAAAGACACCTCCGAAGATGAATTAATTACTGCCATTAAAACCGTGTATTATGGCGATGCTCACTTTTTTGGGCAAAGTGTTTCTCAATTGTTGTTCATGGCCAATAAAATAAGCGATATTCCTCAAAAAGGGCCTGTCCAAAAACTTACCGAACGCGAAAAAGAGGTGATTACCCTGTTGGCCGATGGGCTTACTTGTGCTCAGGTTGGCGAAAAACTTTTTATTAGTCAGCGTACGGTCGAAACCCATAAGAACAACCTCATGTCGAAGTTGGGTCTTAAAAACCTGGCCGATATCATCAAGTTTGCCATCAAAAACCACTTGATCGAAATCTAATATCCGTAAAAATACTTAGTCTGTTTCGGTGTTTTCTACCATTAAAATAATGGATAATACCGATTGAAACACAGTACCCCTTGGGCGTACATTTGTGATGTAAAATTAACTCATTGAAAAATGATACATCACACAGATACGCTAATGGCTTCATGGCAAAAAAAATACAATCAGGGCTTTAAAGAACAACAACAGTTTTTCGACGATTTGCTGCACCGTATAAGGCTCAGGTTAAAGAAACTGGACGAAGATATACTATGGAAGGAAAATCCCGAAGTACGCCCGGCATTTGTAAGTCCCGAAAACATGCTTGGCTTTCAAGAAATGATCGAAAAAGCAACATCCTTTTTAAATGCCCAACAATTATCGCTTGCATGGGGCGAGTTTGAACGCTTGAACACCATTAACAGCGAAAGGAGCAAGGTGTTTGTTGCCCGCACCCGCATTGGCCACGATGTTTATTCACTACACAATGTCTATCAGCTTAAAACAGCCATTAAACGGTTTTTAAACCGCCAATCCAACTTACAAATAATCAACGTTTTTGCCATATCTATTTTGCAAAATGATTGGGTCGAAACCAAACAGTGGGTAAGTGTTAACGGGACATCGTGCTATAAACAAATTGGTTTGCTCGATGCACAAGCTGCTTGCCTTACCCGTGATGGATACAAGTTGGCAAACATTAAAGTGTTTCGCGAAACAATGCCCAATTCGAAGCGAAATAAATACCAGTTTACCATTGTGTGCATCGACGAAGCATTAGAAGAAAACCTCATCAATTAATTATAACAAACAGATATTTATTCACCTCTTAAATTGATAACAATGAAAAATATTAAATTATTGCTAATTATGGGTCTTTCGTTCCTGTTGGGTGGAATGGCCATGCCGGTTTCGGCACAATTGGGAAACCTTAAAAGTGTAGGAAAGAAAGTAGAGAATGTAACAAAACCGGCAACGCCAAATTCTGAAAAATCTAATCAGGGTCAGGAAAAGTCTCAGGCAGTAGCTTCGAATGCTGTTTCGGGAGAAAACGTGTTGTATGTTTCGAAAGCAAAGGGCGACAACAAGAATAATGGTTCAAAAGAAGCCCCTCTGAAAAATATCGATAAAGCCATAAATATTGCCAATCCAGGCGATGAAATAAGAGTAGCCGGAGGTGTTTATATGGGAACGCTTAACGTAGGTTTTATTGAAAGCGATAAGGCAATCAAAATTTATGGGAGTTTTGACGAAGATTTTGACAAACAGGATATTGTTGCACATCCCACACTGTTTCAACCTAGTAACGAAAGTGCTCGTTCAACTCGTAAATGTGTGTTGAAATTCACCAAAGATGTTGCCGGTACCGTTCTCGATAACCTTGTTTTCGACGGCGGCGAGCGCAATGCGTATAGCCAGAAAGAGGGCATTATTGAAGGCATTGAAGGCGGACGTTTACTTCCTCCAACCGAAAAGCCGGCTAATGCCAACTCTACTGTGGGCGAGCCCTTGATCCAATTTGTAAGTGCAACAACCGGTGGCGATGTTACCATTCAAAATTGTGTGTTCACCAATGGAGCCAGTTTTGCTTTGCAAGCTGGTCATCGCAGCGGCAAGTTTACGGTGAAAAACAATGTTTTTGTGGCGAACAAAATGGCTGCCATCGAAATATTCGGAACCTGTGCCAGCACCGGAGGACCAAATACAATGGCCCTTTGTGGCGAAGTTGAAGTGGCTTACAATACCATTATTTTCACCTGGAGCCGCGTGAAAGATTTTCTTGACATGGGCTACGGCGTGCGCATTATGACCAAGTGCGATTACAATATTCACCACAATATTATTGGTGCATCTATTTTGGCAGGGGTCGATCATACCCGTTTCAATAAAGACGAATGGGTGAAGGTTGATAACAATATTTTCTTTGTGAACAAAGATGAAGATTTGCATTACAGCCCTGCTAGTAATACCCGTTTGCGTGTTAATGCAGCCGATTTTGGCGACCTCGAATTTGCCAGTGCCAAAGGCAACAAAAATGAGATTCCACAGGGCTTGAAAATCAACAAAGCTTACCTCGATGGATACCTGAATGCCCGTTACAGCGAACAAACCGACCTCGATCGTAATTCACCGGCCAACCAATGGCGTTCAATGATGGGGATGAACCTGCAAGGAACAATGAGTTCACAGGTCACCATGTTTGCCAATAAATACCCGTGGAAAGATGCCCTGAACTTGTTCGGAAACGTATCGGGTTATGGTGCACAATAGTACCCCCAACCCCCTAAAGGGGGCTATAATTCTACTCAAGAAGTTGAAATATAGGTTTGTAATATTTTATTAAAAAATCAAAATAAACCCTTTAAAAATTAAAATCATGAATGCAATTAATCAAGTATTATCAGGCGTGAGAAGTATCCTTGGCATAACCAATTCGGTTCGCAGTACGGCCAGTAGTGTTAAACGTGAAGCTAATAATGTTTCGAAGTTCGCCAAAAAGCAAAAGGAAAAAAAAGAAAGTAAAAAAGCGGCCAACCCTGAAAGTAAATAATCATGGACGATCCTAAAAAATTACTGCAAGATGCTAATGGCTACTTGCGAACAGCACAAAATAACATGTTTAGCGGTAAAAATGCTGAAGCGGTTGAATTGATCAACAAAGCCGATGAATTTGGCTTGCTGGCAAAACAACAAATTCCCGACGATTTTCAGGTGACATCGCTGTTTCAAAAAATTGAAAAAATGCGAAAAGACCTTGAACGAAAAGGAATTGCAACCCGCCCGGGTGGTAACACTGAATTGCCCTTTGAGGTACAAAGCCAACTAAGAAGCATTCGAGACTATGTGATCAGCAAAGATTTTGAAGGGGCGAGGAGGGAGCTAAACGGCTACTATTCGAGGTTTGCCGGCCCAATGACCAATATTCCTGAAATAGTGGAAATAAAACAAGAACTGGAAAAACTCGAAATTGAAGCAAAACGCCAGGCCGAAAAACATGCTGAAGAAAAAAGAGCGAATGCTGATTCAAAGCAGGTGCTCGACGAAATGTGCCGTAATTGGGAATTGAAAATAAGGGCATTGCCTTATTTCGATGGTACCCCAAGGAATATACCCGGTTTACTTTTTGAACAAGAAAATTTCAAAAAAGCACAGGAACTGCTAGGCGAATATCAGCAGATGAATTTTCCGGGGCAAAAGTCCATTTCACTCGAAAGCCAGGTGCAGGAGTTCGGATATCGAGTTCAAATGTTTCCTTCAAATTTTGCAAATACAGCCATCTCTCTTGCAGCAGAAATCACCAGCTTAATTGAAGAGCGGATGACAACCCTCAACAACGATAAGGCATGGATGAGCGACCCAGCTCAGCTTCCCTATTTTGTTGGCAAGAATGAACTGGATCGTTTTCAAGAACAGATAGAAGAGATCAGGCCTTTGTTTAACGACAATCCATGGGAATTGGAAAGTGTGACCAATGCCTTGGGAAGCCTTTCTACCATGAATGAGCAGCGCAAAGTTGAACGCAGCAAGCGAATAAGCATGAAACCTGAAGTGATTTCAGGTGCCGAAGCCGAAGCACCCATAGCTGCTGCCACTCAGACTGTAAGCCGTTATTATCCCGGTGCAAAAGTGCTGAAAGCAGCCCTTGTAAAACCATGGGAAAGCAAGCGCGTTGAAGAGTGGGCCGATAATACAAAAACCCAGTGGGTAGTCAAAAACCTGAACGAAACAACGGTTCAGATTGCCGCCCTTCTTACCGATGGAACTTGCAAACTGTTTACCCTCAATGTAAATAAGCAGTTGCTTAACGATGGAACTTTTGGACAAGCTCAAAGTCATATCCTGTTCGATGAGTTGGTCGAAAGAAGCAACTTTGAATAGCTTTAACTTAAAATAATGAAGAAAATGAAGAGTATACTTCACTGTTTCTCGCTTACTTTTTTGGTTCTTTTCTTTTTCATCGCTTGTTCTGAAGACGATGTGATACCGGAAGAAGAAATTGGGCCAAAAGAGGAGGAGGAAATTGTACTTTCCGATACCGATCCTGTGATTGGAACACTTGATGGCGAAATTGACGAACTGATTTATATTGAATCAAAGAGTATTTGCGTGGTAAGTATTAATCGCATACCGCACACCATCGAGAAGTTTCTTGAACTCAGGGCACAAATTGCACATACACCTCAGGGTTCAGCAGTTATGATGCTGGTTGCCATGCGCATTTACCAGCACTATCCCATTGAAGGGATGAAATGCCTCACCGCTAATTGCACAAGCCCTTTGCTTGCCAGTTCGAGTGGCGACGATGCCTATAATGGACAAAAAATGGTAAATGTAAGTGAGCTAAAACGCAAACTCAAGGATTATAGCTATTTGCCCATGGTCTATTTTAAAGGGGCATCGCCTTCGAATGGATATACGCCCAACGGCCCTCCTTACCAGGCCGAAACTTCTGTAAATCAGTATAGTTATAATGCCTCAACCGATGGCAGTTTGCGTGTTAAAGTATTTATTGCAACACAGGGAGCCGATTCGCCCCGACCTGTAACCACACGAAAAATAGGTGAGTTATACTATGTGACTGAATACAGTTCGCTCTATTTGGCACCCAAAAATGTTATCAATTAAGTGAGATATTAGATATTAGATTTCAGATAGGAGACAAAGTGCAATTAACTAGTTTACTATTACTTATAGTGACTACTCAAAAATACTCATAAGCCTCAATATCTGTTTTTTACGAAACATTTATAAAGCATTATTTAAAATAAAAATAAAAAACATGAAAACCGAAAAAAGTTATTTGAATAGAATTAGCAGCAGTATTTTAATCCTGCTACTAATTAGCCTTGGAATATTTTCAACTGGCAAATTAAATGCAACAAGCCCCGGAATTCCGGGAATAACGATAGCTGCTCCTACAGCACTGGATGCAACGGAGGTTACATTGAACTCTTTTAAAGCAAACTGGAGTTCAGATCCGAATGATGAATATTACCAATTATATGTTTACCGTTTTGTGGGTTATGTACTGGAAAGTATTCCTGTATGGGAGGTTTTACCTAGCTACAATGGCATAACTGTCCAGCCTAATTATCAAACTATTCAGGGCTTGTCGCAAAATACAAGATATAAATATTTGGTTTATGCTTATGATATTCAGGATAATAAGTCGCTAAAGTCGAATGAAATGGAAGTTGTTACCCATGGGGCCGCACCGGTGGCCAAGGCAGCCACTAGCATTACAACCGTTTCTTTTACTGCTAATTGGAATGCCTCATCAGGAGCGGTGTCTTATATGCTTACAGTAAATGATATTACTAGTGGTAGTACTAAATTTTCTAATCGAATTGTTTCTGGCTTGTCGTATAGTGTTACCGGACTGAACCCAAATAATGCATACAGTTATGACGTAAAAGCTAATTTCGACGTTGTTGTTTCGGTACCAAGCAACCTGATAACTGTAAATACATTGCCTACACCACCTATTGCTACTACTGCTTCAACTATCAATACTACCTCATTTAATGCTAACTGGAATGCAGTGGCTGGAGCCACAGGATATAAACTCTGGGTATATAGCAATGTGAGTACCGGATATTCCCCTGCTGGATATTTTCCAAAAACAATTGGCAATTTTACAAGTTATACTATTAGCGGGCTTACTTCGGGACATAGCTACTCTTATTTTGTACAGGTAATAACCTCATTGGGCATATCAACCGCATCAAATACAATAGAAGTAACAACCAAACCTATTGCACCGGCAGCAATGGATGCAAGTGATATAACTTTTAATTCTTTTGTTGCCAACTGGCAAACTGTTGTGGGCGCAACTGGGTACAAAATTAGTGTATGGACAGAAGTTGGTAGTTATCCTGTTGTGGGTTACGAAGGAAAAGCTGTAACAGGCAATTCAACAACCGTAACTGGACTTTCACCTGAAACA
>DATERL010000048.1:0-7747 GCA_035271585.1 Prolixibacteraceae bacterium | reverse complement strand
TGATCCTATTGTACGTTTTTCTTAACATCATTATGCTAGTTCCCGAGTTCCATAATTAAGCCTGAATATAGTTCTTGTCGCCTGAACAACGTCTGCCGTTTAGCCAGTAAATCAGGTGCCCGCTAAACTTATAACTCCGTTTCATACTCCGTAGCTTTTGATCCCGATGTATATTCGGGATAGCAACTTCTCGACTCCTTCCCGAAATAATCGGGACAAGCTATCAAAGGTTCATCCACGATGATTATCGGGATTCAACTCCTACATTCTTACCAAATCACACTCGTGGTGCAACTTTTACCCTAAACGCTCAGCACCATGGCTCTTTACCAAAGCACCTTTAGGTGGTTTAATGCCCCCTCCTGCAAGACGACACTGGAGGTTCATCCGTCGGCTGACGAATCCCTCCATCTTAATTACAGCATGTAGGTAAACCTACTTCTTGACACAATATATGCTGTTGCCGATTTCGAAGAACTTCTCTGTCGTGCCGCACCGAAGTTACAAAAGAGCTTGAAAACTCCGCAATCAGCACGGAAACGGCAATGGACATATAGTATTTATTATGGGGCGTTTTCATCTTTTCTCATAGTGTAATTGTCAATCCGCGCATAATCTCTTTTGGTAACTCGAATTCTTTAATAATTTCACCTGTCTCTTTATCCACAATAATTTGCACTTTGCTGGAATCAATGAGGTATTTTTCTCTTTCTTTTTTCTCTGTCACAAGTTGTTGTATTTTCTGGTCAAGCTCTAACCATTTTTTATCAACGGTAAAATCCCATCTTGTCCTTGTTGATATGCTTACTTTTGCATCGTTATATTCAAAGGATTTTTGTTTTTTCTCTGTTGCGTCGTCAAGAACAGGTTGCTTTAAATGCTGAATAAGACTTTTTAGATATGTCTCATAGCGTTTTAACTCCACAAAGACTTTTAGCAAATCATATTTCCCACTGTCTAAAATGGCTTGAGCATTTTCTTTTGCTAAATCAACTATGTCTTTTTTATGCAGGTGTCGCTCAATGCTACCTATCTGTCTAACGAGCTTTCCCATTTGTTAATTTTTAAAATTTGTCTAATATAAGCAAATCAACGTTTTATAGACATTCATGTTATCTGTTTTTCAAATCTAATGTATAAATTTATCTCTTGCGGGTGTCTTTTTAAATGCCCCATAACGGTGCGTGTAAGTTTTGAAGCGGTTTGCGTGTGATTCTCTGTCCGCATACGGACAAGAGAATGAGCGGAAAACCGCTGCTGGCATACCACTGCGCCCGCTTTTAAATTTACACATTGTTATGGGCTGGGTTTTATCCATTTAGTTTTTCACTCAATTTATCAATCCTTTCGTTAATTTCATTGGCAACATCAAATAAAATACCTTTAACCAAATCAAAAGTTGCATTTGATGAAAAATAAATCTCTACGATTGAATTGTATTGATTTTCAAATATTGCATATCCCATACATTCTGAATGCCACCATTGATTCTCAAATTCATCAGAGTCGCCATTATTAATAATACATGATACAGTATTTACTCTTAGTTCCATTGCATTAATCGCATCTTCTGCTGTTTCAAAAACTGAAATGCAAATTTCTTTACCATTTCCTGAAAACAATCTAATACCCTCCTTAAATCCAGGAGAATTTTCAAAGTTAGCTGGCACATGATAGGAGGTATCAATATCAATTCCTTCATCCCAGTAACTGTCAATATTTGCTAAGTCTAATTGCTTTAGATTTTTAGCATCAAAATACTTTGAATCTTTTGAATCATTGTCTTTATTGCATCCAAGAAATGATACGAAAAATAGCAGAAATATTATTTTTTTCATGTCATTTATATTTAAGTTTTAAATATACTTTTCTATCGTTTTCGCGAGTTACCTTGCCCTAACTAGTATGTATCAACAAATACAGACCCCTTTAGCAAAAGTTTTATGGTTTTTACTATTTGTTTTCCAGCTACATTCGCAGATATTGAATAGCATTCTGTTTTACTAAACCGATACCCAGTAACCCTTTTCGGGTATCTCAATATTAGAAAAACCTTTCGATTCGAGGTGCAATTTATAAGCCTGCTGCGCAGCATAATCGCCATGGACCAAAAACACTTTCTTTAATTGGCTTTTAATCTGACAATCGAGATAATCGGCCATTTCTTTATAGTCGCCATGGCCACTATAGGAGTCAATACGAAAAATTTCGGCATTTACAGGGTAAACAAAACCATGAATCGAAACCTCTTTATCGCCCCTTAATATTTTAGCTCCCAAAGTACGCGGCGCACAATATCCCACGGCCAGTATCGAATTTTTGGGATTACTGATGCTATTGGCCAGATGATGCTTTACACGTCCGCCCTCCATCATCCCCGATGATGAAATAATAACACAAGGCTCTGTTCGTTCATTCAATTTTTTCGATTCCTTAACGCTTCGTATGTAATAAAGACGCTCAAAACCAAAGGGGTCGGGATCATCGCGCAATTCGTGTTGCATCTCGTCGTTAAAACAGTAGGGGTGCAAGCGGAAGATTTCAGTCGCATTCAATGCCAGCGGACTATCAACAAATATATCGATACGGGGTAGTTTTCCTTCGTTAAAAAGCAGATTGAGCGTATAAACAATTTCCTGAGTGCGCCCCACACTAAACGAGGGGATAATTAGCTTTCCTTTTTTCTCAACACAAGTATGTTTTATTACATGCAACAATTCATCGTTAGTTTCTTGGTGATCTTTATGAAGCCGATCGCCATAAGTAGCTTCGGTTATCAGCACATCGGCCTGGGGAAAAGGTTCTGGTTCGCGCAATATAATGTTTCGTTTGCGCCCAATATCGCCGGTATAAGCAATACGTTTAAGTCCGTCGCTCTCCTGCACTTCGAGCGATACCACACTGCTGCCCAACATGTGGCCCGAGTTGGTGAACTTCACTTTAACATTTTCATCAATATAGAATTTCCGATCATAAGCAACGCTGATAAACAACTGCATGCAATTAACAGCATCACGGCGAGTGTAAATAGGTTCAACCGGATCGAGCCCCTGACGAACACGTTTTTTATTGAATTCGATGATATCGGCCTCGTGAATTGCTCCCGAATCGGCCAATAAAATTGAACACAAATCGAATGTAGCCTGAGTACATATAACCGAGCCCCTAAAACCCAATTTATACATATAAGGTATAAGTCCTGAGTGGTCGATGTGGGCATGGCTTAACAATATATGGTCAATTTCTTTTGGATTAAAGCCCAAATCGCGATTCAAGCTATCGGTTTCGAGGCCTTTGCCCTGATAAAGACCACAATCAAATAATATTTTTTTATTATTCTGAGTAATCACCAAATGCTTGCTACCAGTAACTTCGCGTGCTGCGCCTAAGAATTTTATTATCATATCTTTTAAGTTTTTAGTAACCGTAAGGTTGATAAAAAAAGGGTTAAAAACAATTTTTTATAAAAAAAATATTTTTTTTTATAAAAAATAGCAACAGAATTAATTAAAACTGTATCTTGCGGCCATATTTAACATCAAATAATTATGAATAACGGTACAGTAAAATTTTTCAATGAATCTAAAGGATTTGGATTCATTAAAGACGCAAATTCCTCAAAAGAGTATTTCGTACATTCCTCAGGGTTGAAAGACAATATCAGAGAAGATGATGAAGTAACTTTCGATTTGCAAGAAGGTAAAAAAGGTTTAAATGCAGTAAATGTTAAACTAGCTTAGTTTTCAAACATAAACATTTAAAATTTTAATCCCGTTGGAATATTCCAACGGGATTTTTTTGTTTTATGACGAAAATGAATAACTAAAAATCATTTTTTCAGAAAACTTACGCATGGTTGCTTTTGGTTTTCTATATTTACAACCTAAACTAAAATAAAACCACAATGCAACCCGTAATAATTAAAAACAAGCTCAACGAAACCAAAGACATGGTCCTCAGCCGTGTTTTAATTGTAGTACTTTTTGTAATGATGGTTGGGGTCGTCATTTCGTTAATGCGAATTTCCCAAACCGGTTTCAGAATCAATTATGGTGTTCAGATATTTCTGGCACTGGTTATTATTTTTCTATTCTCGTTTCAGCGCAAACTAAACACCAAAGTAAAAGGAATTATATTTTTAGGTACCCTCTATTCAATGGCACTGAGCGGCATATTGTCGTTTGGCTTGTATGGTTTTGGCTACGTTTATTTTATTCCGGCTTCGGCCATCGCCTTTCTATATTTCAACAAAAAAACAGGATGGTACATCACCTTATCAAGCTTGGCAGTAATATTTATTATAGGTGTTTTGTTTAACCGCAATATACTCAACTTCACCCCCGAAAGTCCTGACTACATGCAATCAACAGCCATGTGGCTGAATATGGTAATTACAGTTTCGCTGATTGCCATTGTAATGACCATGTTTTGGAGCAACATGTACAGCATGCTTGTTAATACTTTTACCCATATCCACAATCAACAGGACGACATGGAAAAGATTAACCAAGAATTGATTATTGCTCGTGATAATGCGATGCAATCGGATAAAATGAAATCGTCGTTTTTACAAAACATCAGTCACGAAATTCGCACCCCCCTCAACATTATTATTGGGTTTTCTGACATGATAACACAAACGAGCAACCTTGAAGAACAACTCGAATTCAACAAAGTGATTCGCGAAAACAGTAATAAAATGTTGAAAATAGTCAACGACATTGTCGATTTTTCAAAAATTGAAACCAATTCACTTGCACTCAATAACACGCATTTCAATGTCAGCAATGTGCTTACCGAAATCAAAAAACACATTGCTATTGCAGAAAACAAAACGGTTTTAGTTGAAATCAACAGCATCAACCTAGATGTAAATACCGACAAAGACCGTTTTCATCAAATTATATACAACCTGCTCGAAAATGCGATTCAGTTTACCAAATCGGGCAAAGTTGAGCTCAGTTGTTTGAAAAACGGACAAAACCTTCACATAAAAGTTAGCGATACCGGCGTTGGCATACACGAAAGTGAACTCGAAAAAATATTTATCCGTTTTTATAAAGTTGATGCTTTCTCGGGAGGTGCTGGACTGGGCTTAAGCCTGAGTAAGTCGATTGCTCAATTTATGGGAGGCGACATATCTGCAATCTCACAACCCGGCAAGGGATCAACATTTGAGTTAATATTGCCCTGTTTGAATTAACCAATAAAACCAACTGTATTAGAAATACAATTCAAAAAGTGCTTTTTCAGACTTTAATATAAAGCCCCACCATTTATAAGGGTAAAACTGAAAAATGGAAAAGTTCATTTACTTTAAAGCAACACCATTTCAAAGCATAAAACATTGTACACAAAACACAAGGCTTTTGTTAATCTAATGGTTACTATAATTGTATAAACAATTTAAATAGCCATGTACGAATTGTTGTAGGGCATATTAATTGCTGCCAGAAACAGTATCGGTTTTTGACAGTTTTTTTAAATTGACTGTTACATTTACTGAGAGCGTTTCATAGTTTGATAAGACTGAGCAATTTGATTGGTAGACAAATGTTTATTTTATAGAACTTTAAAACAGGACATTATGAGAAAATATTCAATTGTTATTTTGATACTAATTTTTGGTTTATATAGTGGACTGGTTTCCTGCGACAAGACTGATTCAATTGAGAATAGTCTCGTCGGGATTTGGAAAAGTACAAAAATTGATACTCTCGTCCAGTACATAAAACCTGTCAAGCCTGAGACTTTTCGTTCATATGAGTACCTGAATCGTGTCCTTGCAATTAATGCCGATGGTTCATTTCAGTTGGTGGAATCGAAGGACACGATTACTGGCACATGGAATCAAAGTAAATCTGATTCGCTTATAGTAACAACCAATAGAATTCATGGGAAATATTATTACGACTCAAAAATAGAGTTCGTTGACAAGAATAATTTGATAATAAGTTATAGTTATGGACAAGGTTATTCTGAGATTAGTGCGGGCTATTCAGTAGAAGAAAACACCTTGTATGATATTAAATTTCATTACATTAGGAAATAACCTCATTATATGAAATTTAATGAAATAAAATACGCCCTACAACAGCAAAATATAATTAATTTCATTTTTATTTATCATATTGCTAAACCGTGTTTATTTTATTTGTACCTAGTAAGTAATTGATGTATTTACAATCACTCAACAATTGCAATCATAGTATTTTTTTGTTCGATATAACTGAATAGAATACCTTTTTTTTTGAAAATAATAACAATAAAACACCCCCTGTATATTCTTTTCTTTAACCTTACAACTGCATCAAATTAATCATTAGTGTCCGATAAAAAACAGACACACTATATCTGATATAAATATTGCTTTATTAATATGTGAAAAACGAAATACATTCAATCTAATTAAATAGTGATGAAAATTCCATAAATTGCAGAAGCATCAACAAACACAATTGGCGGCAAGCAAAAAACAAACCCTAAAATTGAATTCTATGAAACGGATTACTTTTGTTATAATAACATTTTGCATCACACTAAATGTTGTAGCACAGGATTTTGCAACTATGAAATCACATTGCATTCCTTATTTTATGAACAGTGATGGAAATATTAAATGTATAAAAATTGATTCATTGGTTCAAAAAGAAACGGATTCAATATTTTTCCCTTTTAGAAATATTCAAGAATTACATTATAATTGCTATGATCCTGAAGGATATTCATGGATAGGTTGGAAAGTGATACTAAATGAGAAAGAAAATATTTTTTTTAATTGGAATAATGACTCGATTATAATTAAAATTGATGCTGTATTAAATGAATCTTGGACGGCATACAAAGATAAAAACTCATTATCAGTACTTGCAACGGTTGTTGGTTATGATACCATGTCTGTTATTGGCTTTTTGGATTCTGTTAAAACCATTGAATTTAAGACTTATGACAAATACATGAAGTTCATAGATAATGAAACCAGCAATAGAATGATTAAGATAAGTAAGAATTATGGCATAATCAAATCAATAAATTTTCTTTATTTCCCTAACATTAAGGCCGAATTAAATTATTTAGAGGAGTTTGACTTGGTAGGTTTATCGAATCCAAAAGTTGGATTACAAAACCTTACTTGGTACGATGTCCATGATTTTAATATTTATGATGAGCTACATACTTATTATGAGTATTCTGATTTTGATGGAGTGATAGGATATTTGACAGAAATAAGAACCAAATTAACTTATATTAATCGTCAAGATTATAACGATTCGATTATCTATAAAATAGATAGAGAACAGGATATATTTAAAAGAATAGAAAAAGCAGATAGTATTTCATATTCATTTAAACACGATACAATTATTGAAACCATTAAACTTGGTTCATCCGATTTTGATAAATTACCTGATGAACTTATTCTTACAGAAAATAAGGCTTCAGCAAATTCAATGGAATGGGGGGAATTTACATCAAAAACTCAACCTTCAATATTTGACATAATTGTTCATAGAGATAATGATTCTTGCTGGCATTTTATAAATGCAGATGGATGTTTCACCGCTTATAGTTATTATAAAGGATTAGGTGGGCCATATTATAAATGCACAAGTACTTTTAGCCTTGGAGGAATTAAGAATGAATTGGTGTATTACAAAAAAGGCAATACATCATGGGGTACACCAATTTTATTTACAAAAATCGATAATATTTTGACTTATGATAATGCTTTTATATACCCTAATCC
>DATERL010000047.1:0-32996 GCA_035271585.1 Prolixibacteraceae bacterium | reverse complement strand
AAACTAAATTTTGAAGCTTGCTCAAAAGCAACTCTTGCCTTGTTTTTATCGTTGGTTTGCAGGTGACAATCGGCCAGGTGGTAAAATGCATTTTGGGCTAAAGCATCCTTGCCAACACTTGCTTTTTCGAAAGCTAAAACTGCTTTTTCATAATCATTGGCTTTATAGTAACAATAGCCCAGCCTGAAAAAGTCTTCGGGCATTTTTCGTCCGTTAACACCTTGATATGCTTCGAGGTATTGAATGGCATTGATAAATTTGCCGGTTTGATAGTACGAGTCGCCAACAATTTTGAGTAACTCGTTTTTTTGTTCTTGCGGAGCCGATGAAACCATTCCCGGACCCATTTCAATTACATCATCATAACGCTCTTGTAAATAATAAATTTGAATGGTGTAATAATTGATGAATCCCGAAAAATTCTTGTTGTTTTTCAATTTTGAAAATTCGTCGAGCGCCGTTTTATAGTTGCCTTCGAGGTAATTGATATAACCCCAGTAATACGTAGCCGAAGCTGCATAATTTGAGTTGCTTTTACGAATTTCGAAAAATGCTTGCGATGCTTGTTTAAGGTTTCCTGCTTCGAAATTACTGTATCCATTGTAAAAAGCGAAATCATCGTTGTCGGTTTTCGAAAGCAGCTTGGGCTGAACTTTTGAAAAAGTACGCACAGCCAAGGGAAAACGCTTGTTGATAAATTGCATTTTGGCCAGCTCGTACCAAAGTTGGTTTTGCCGTGGGTTTCCTCTTTCGGTATCGAGGTACGAAGTAATGGCGCTTTCGGCCAAAGGTTTATTTTGCTTAACCAAACACATTAAGCGGTAGTATTCCAAATCAAACCTTAGGGGTTCAGTTTCACCTACAGTTTCGAGCAGTTCGCTTATAATATTCTCGGCGGCAATATAGTTGGCTGTTTGGAACAGTGTAACTGCCTTTTCGAAATTTATGGGCGTAACTGGGGCAATTTGTGCTTTACTTGTTGAAGGTAAGTAGAGTGTAATACTGAATAGAAATATTAAAATATTGAAAATCAGTGTATTCTTGTTCATAATATGTTAGAATAAATTCAAGGTAAAAATAGCTATTTAATCGAAATCATTCACGTTATATTTTGTCGAGTTCTTAACATTAAACTGTTTATTACTTGTTTCTAGTATACTTTTTAGGTAAAAAACTTAGATTTGTAGTACAAAAATCATAAGAAATGGAAAACGATTATTCAATATCGATCATCGATGCCAGTATCTTTCAACGTGAACAACTGGTACTTGCAAATGTAAACCTTCAAATTAAGAAGGGTGAATTTGTATATTTAGTTGGAAAGGTAGGAAGTGGAAAATCGAGTCTTATTAAAACTTTAAATGCTGAAATTCCACTGTATCTTGGTGCTGCTAACGTTGCCGGTTTTAATATCGAATCGATAAAAATCGCTGAAATACCCATGTTGCGACGTAAGCTGGGTGTTGTTTTTCAAGATTTTAAATTGTTGACTGATCGGTCGGTTTATCAAAACTTGTTGTTTGTACTTAAGGCTACGGGTTGGACTGATCAAAAGAAAATGGACGAGCGCATTGATGAAATATTGGTTGAAGTTTCGATGCTTAATGTGAAGCAGAAAATGCCGCATCAGTTATCGGGTGGCGAACAACAGCATATTGTTATTGCGCGTGCCTTACTCAATAACCCCGAAATTATACTGGCCGACGAGCCTACCGGAAACCTGGATCCCGATACTTCAATAGAAATTATGAATCTTTTCAAAAAAATTCACGCCGAAGGAAAAACCATTGTAATGGCTACTCATGATAAGCTGATGGTTGATAAATTTCCGGCTCCTACCTACATTTGTGCCGAAGGAAAAGTTTCGGAGGTGGCCGATTCAATTGAATACCTCGACTTCCGAAATTTGGTTTAGTTGTACTGGAATTAAGCAATAAAAAATATAATTGGTCAATAGGAATTCTTTTGCGTTTTTATAAGCTTCAATACTTATTACAGGTATGAAAGCTTTTACGTTTGTAACTTGATTTTTCAAATTTAGCCAAAGGCAATGAGCTGAGTTCAAGATGTAGAAATTCAAGCAGTTAAAAAGTTATTACCAGTATTCCTTTTTCGGATAAACCGCATTTTTTGAAGGTTTTTTTGAGCCATTTTGTATCTGATCGGTTCTAATTTGTTTTTCGTTTTTTGAGGTGTGATGAATACTATTTTCATAGTGTTCTTGCATATTGGTATGATGCAATACTATTAAGTGTGATGGTTGGTGTGGTATTTATTGATTATTTTTAGATATTTAAAATCTGAAAAAATGATAAACAACCATTACCAACCAATTTACCGGCGTTTGATAACTTATTATCGAAATAGGATACAACAGCAGGAGTACCGAACAGGTGATAAGATTGATTCGATTAGTCGTATTATGTCTCGTCACAATGTTTCGCGCGATACTGCTAAGTTGGTGCTTCATAAATTAAATGAAGAGGGCTGGGTAGTTACTATTACAGGCCGAGGCACTTTTGTTGCACCCCAATCGGCAATTAAAGAAGCATGGGCCGTAATCATTCCATTTTATTCTTCAAACATGGAACACCTGTTGAATTGCCTGCACCATGAAGCCCAAAACCGAAATCGGGAGTTCAATTACTTTCTACACTACAATAATTATAACGAAGAAGCCAGGCTGGTAAGCACCCTTATTCTCGAAGGATACGAGTCCCTTATCATTGTGCCAAATTACGACGAATCATTGACGGCCGATTTTTATTTCAAATTGATGCCGGGCGCAACCAATGTAATTTTAGTAGATAACACCATGGCCGATTCATCGTTTAAATACGTTATTCAAAGTTACGATTTGGGAATCAAACGCGCATTGGAATACCTTCAACTAAAGAATCAACGGAATATTCTGTTTGTTAATAACGAGACTTGGAAAGGAAAAAACTTACTGAGTGAGTACATTGAAACCAGTTTGTTGGCTTATGCTTCAGCATTGAATCGGGCTGTTGAAATTATCACAACAGGTAATGCGTCGGAAGTGGATAAGGAGTATTGCGAAAAATATCAAATTGGTGGTATTATTTGCTATAACGACATTAATGCTGCAACAATTGTTGGAAAACTCATTGTTCAAAAAGTTTCTATTCCTGAACAAATTTCAATTGTAAATTATGGGAATACCAAACTTACCCAATATTTTACACCACCCATTACCTCCATCGATTGTAAATATGAATTGTTGGCTAAAAAGGTCGCTGAAATTATTGATAAAGGAACTAAAAGCTCAGCTGTTGAGCAGCATGTGATATTGCCCGAATTGATAATTAGAAAAACATAAAATAAAATAATTGCCATTTAATAGATAGTATGGAAGGATTAGAACTTATAAAAAAGGCGTTTCAACGCCAAACAGTTGAACGTATTCCATGGGTTCCTTTTGTGGGTTGCCATGCCGCACAATTGATAGGTGAAAATGCTGATGAATACCTGCAATCGACAACATTAATGGTTGAGGGCGTTTCAAAAGCTATTGAATTGTACCAACCCGATGGAATACCGGTGGCTTTTGATCTTCAAATTGAAGCCGAAGCATTGGGTTGTAAGTTGCAGTGGAGTGATGAAAACCCGCCTTCGGTAGTTTCGCACCCCCTTTTGGAAGGAACAAAGCTCGAAGACCTTAAAGTACCTTGTGCATGCAAGGGACGCATTTCAGCGGTGCTCGAAACAGCCCGATTGCTGAGCGATAAATACCCCGATGTTGCTTTGTATGGACTTATTACCGGACCTTTTACCTTGGCGTTGCACTTGTTGGGTACCGATGTTTTTATGAAAATGTTCGAAGACCCCGATTACGTGGAGCAACTTATGCAATTTACCACCGAAGTGGCCATTGTTATGGCTCAGCGCTACATTGATGCTGGTTGCGACGTAATTGCAGTAGTCGATCCAATGGTCAGCCAAATTGATCCCGATTCGTTCCAGTCTTTTATTCAATCGCATACTACAAAACTTTTCGAATCAATACGCGAAGCAGGTGCTTTGAGTTCTTACTTTGTGTGTGGCAACGCTACTCAAAATATTGAGTTGATGTGCGAATGCCGCCCCGATAATATTTCGATTGATGAAAATATTGACCTCAATTTTGTGAAAACTGCGGCCGATAAATACCAAATTAGCTTTGGCGGCAACATGCAACTAATGGTTGTTTTGTTGATGGGAACTACCGACGATGCCCAGCGCGAAGCATTACAATGTATGGATATTGGCGGTAAACAGGGATTTATTCTTGCGCCCGGTTGCGATTTGGCCATGGCCACTCCTGTTGAAAACATAATAGCAGTAACACAACTTAACCGCGATGAATTATTGCAGGGCAAGCTGCGCGCCAGTTCGGCCAAAACGCACGAGGTTGAAAAACTTGATTTAACTTCACATTGGTTCAATGATAAAGTGGTAATTGATGTTGTAACGCTCGACTCATCGTCGTGTGCACCTTGCCAATACATGGTTGACGCCGTAGCGCGCGCTTGCCGTAAATTTGGAAATAAAGTGGTTTATAAAGAACATAAAATTAAAGAAGCCGAAGGGGTTCAAATGATGGTTTCGCTGGGTGTGCGTAACCTGCCTACCATTGTAATTGATGGTAACATTGAATTTATTTCTCAAATTCCGCCGTTAAGTAAAATTGAAGATCGAATACAGCATTATTTAGATTTAAAAACTGTTTGTAAACGACAATAGAAAGAAAACAAAAAACGATGACACCATTTTATTTAATTACTGGGTTTTTGGGAAGTGGAAAAACTACTTTTCTAAAGCATATTCTTGATTCGATTGGAGCAAAAAAACGAATTGCTATTATCCAAAATGAGTTTGCCCCAACGGGTATCGATGGGAAATTATTGAAAAATAACACGCCTAATTTTCAATTGATCGAAATTAACAATGGCTCGGTTTTTTGTGCTTGTTTATTGAGCAATTTCGTTGAAACCCTTGAGCAAATAGTCGAAAAACATCAACCCGAACTCATTTTTTTGGAGGCTTCGGGTTTAGCCGATCCCATTAATATGGCTGAAATATTACAAAGCGAAAAGTTGGCGTCGAAACTTCAATTACGACACATTTACTGTTTGGCCGATGCCGTAAATTATTTCAAGGGTCTTCAAATTATTACTCGCTATCAGCACCAGCTCATTATTGCCGATACCATTTTGCTAAATAAAACCGATTTGGTGGGCGATGAGGAAATTGAAAGAATACGGTTTGACATTCGTTCTAAAAACCCCCATGCAAAGGTTTATGAAACCACTTTTGCCCAATATAATTTCGAAAACGATTTTAACGCCGAATCGTTGCTTTTGGCAAAGCATTTTGAAATCACCACTTCGGGGGGTAAGCCTGAGCTCAATGTGGTGGTTTTACGTAATCATATAAAATTATCGGAGGAGCAACTAGAGGGCTTAATGCAAAAGCTTCAAACAAACTGCATCAGGGTTAAAGGGATTATCCAGCTTGCCAACGGGAAAAGCGTTGCTTTGCAGGCCACTTTCGATAGTTGGGATATTCAGCCAATAAATGCCATACAAGGCCCTAGCGAGTGGATCGTTTTTGGTGAAATTACGCCCAATGAATTGCGGCAAACTTTTAAGGAGATTTCTAATTCGAATCAATAAAAAAACCCGAAGTAGAAATCTGCCTCGGGTTTTTAAATTTGATGAAATCAATGTTCGATTTTCTTATTCGATTATAATTGTTGGATCGAAGGAACGGCCAAAGCGTTTACCGTAAATGGCTAGCCCGCCGGGCAACGAACTATCAACTTCAAACTGTATATCTAGGTTATTGCCGGCAGAGTTTTTCAAAGGCTCAACCGGGATATTTGCTTTGCATAGGCAGTCATAGGTTCCTGATTCAACTAATTTTATATCACGTTTTTGTGAAAACCCTGACAATACCCCACGGTGATTGGCCGGCTTGTTTTTGAAGTAAAATTCGCCTACAACTTGTCCGTTTATTCGCAACCTTCCCAACGATGGATATTTGTAGGTATCGGTCATGGGGTAGGCATTCGGGTTAATGCTGTTGTTAAAAGTGCCCTTGCCTTGCAAAAAATCACCGTCTTCCATTATGGCCCTAAACATTTCCACATTTGCTATTTACTCAGGCTTTCATTCTTAGTGAGTTCACCAGTAAGTATATCATTGAAAATAATAAAATAACCATGGCGCCTATTTGCCCAAACGAGTCGGAAACTAATCCCATAATTGGAGGCACAATAGCACCTCCTGCAACTCCCATAATTAGTAAGCCCGACAACTCGTTTGCTTCTTCGGGGAGGCGTTTTAAGGCTGCCGAGAAAATGATAGAAAACACATTGGCTATAGTAAATCCCATGCAGAAAATTAATAGCGAAATACCCCAAATGTTTGTAACAAAAATCATCAGTGTCATTGCAAAAACGCCCACTATCATGCTCCCAACATAGAATTTTTTTCCTGAAAATTTTACCAATACAATAGCTCCCACTAAAGAGCCAACGATTCGTGCTGCAAAGTAAAGACTGGTTGCCAACCCTGCTTTTTCGAGTTCCAAACCGGCACGTTCAATCACAAACCGTGGTAAAGTTGTGTTGAGCCCAACATCAACGCCTACCATTATAAATATTGCAACGAAAAACGTCAGAATAACGGGGTCTTTTAGAAGGCTAAAACATTGTGAAAAACTGGTAGTTTCCAAGCTTCGCTTTTCGGGTTTTATTGGGGTAAACAATAACCACAGTCCCGAAATTAGTGTAATGGCCGCAAAAAAGGGAAACATCATTTTCCAGTTGCCTAGGGCGCTGGATGCTATCCCGGCAATAATAGGCCCGAAAAAGGATGCTATTGCCTTTATGAATTGTCCAAAAGTTAAACTGCTGGTTAGCCTTTCGCTATTTATTATATTGGTTAGTAGGGGGTTTAACGAAACTTGTATGATGGTATTGCCAATCCCCAACAATGCAAAAGCCAATAACACCATTGAAAACCGATATTCAATTAATGGAATCAATAAACCAACAAAGGTGATGACTATACTGAGTAACACTGTTTTTTTACGACCTATTTTGTTCATCAGTAAACCGGTAGGTACCGAAAATACGGCAAACCACAAAAACACCATCATGGGTAATAAGTTGGATACCGAATCGGATAGACCAAAATCTTGTTTAACGTAATTTGTTGATATACCTACCACATCGGCAAAGCCCATTATAAAAAATCCAAAGAAAACAGGTAAGGCAGACCATTTTGAATTTTTTTGCATGTATTAACTGTTTTTTAGGTTTGATTCCACTAATCTACTTATTTTAAAAATGCAATAAACAATTTGGCTTCATTGTTTGAGTTGTTAGTTGTCTTATAGGGTTTTGTTGCAGCCGGCACAATAATCGATTCAATATAATTGAATGTTTGAACCATTCCATTCTCCAATTCAACTTTGATACTTGAAACCTTCAATTCAACCTAAAACATGAGTCTTTCGCTTGTTTTTAAAATTTATTGTGGTGTTAAAATGATATCGATTTATTTATAAGAGTGTTTTTCGTGATTAGGTAAATTATACAATATCTGATTGTGGTTTTTAAGCGCAATCAATTGATAGTAAATAGCTAAGTTGATTGTGTGGTGGGCGTTTGTTGTTAAAGTAATAAAAATGAATTGGCAACAAATGCAGCTTATTTTGGTAAAATAATTAGCGGGGTTTGTCCTTCAAAAACCAATTCATTAATCATAAACTTCCTAAACAACTGGTCTGTTAAATGGCGTGAGCCTTTTTGAACCACCAATATTTCATCAACCTTATTGTTTATAACTTTCTTAATATCAGTAAAGGAGCTATTCCCCTGATAAATGGAATACGACGTATTAAACCTGTGCGCAAACAGTTCAGCCAAATCTTTAAGTTGCTTTTCTATATCCTTGGTTTTTTCATTAGGTTTAGATAAATAGAAAAAGGTGATGCTCGTTTTATCTTTCTCAATGAAGTTGAGAAAGTTGTTAAGTTCTAAAATATTTAAAGGATCCTTTTCTGAAACTGCCACAAATATTTTTTCGTGCGAAAAATTGGAGATTTCTTTTGGCATGGCAATGATTATGTTTTTGGTTTTGGCAATAACCTGAACGGCCACACTTCCTATAAATATTTGTTTAAGCAAACCTGTTCCTTTTAAACCCACAAAAACCAAATTTTCAAAAGGTTCAGCTAAGTGTTTTTGTAAAGTGGATTGCAAATGGTTATCGGAAACAGAATAGGACACTTTCGCGGAGCGGGGTAGTGCTTTCTTGGTTAGTTCTTTCAGTTTTATTAATGCTTCATTATTGGTGTGTTGGCTTATAAATTCTCTGCTTTCGTTTTTTGCAAGTGCGGGGGCCAAAACTATTGTTTGATGCACCAGTAGAAGTTCTGCAAATACTTGTTTGCTCCAATCGTAGGCGTACTTCAGTAAGTTTTCCGAACTTTCTGAAAAGTCAACAAGTATGATAAAACGTTTTTTCATTTTATTCTATTTTTTGTAAATAAACTTGTTTGTTAAGCGAGATTTTTGCTTTATCGAGCCCCTTTTGATTGTCCGAAAGGATTACCAATATGTCGTTTGCTTCAATCACTGTAGAACCATTTGGTGTTAAATATTTGTCTTTTCGCTTGATCATTGCAATAATAGCATTTTCAGGAAAGTTTAAATGTACAATTTTTTGATTTACAGCCGACCAATGGGGTAATACCTTAATCTCCTTCATTACAGTTTTTGGAATATTCAAAATGAGCATTTCACTTTCGGTAAGAGGTTTGTTTTTAACGGGCAATGCAACACGTAACCACCTGGCTACTATTGGTAATGTTGTTCCCTGAACTAAGATGGATGTAACCGATATGAAAAAAACAATATTAAAAATCATATCTGCTTTTTCGATGCCTGCTAATAGTGGATAGGTTGCAAACACAATGGGAACAGCACCACGCAAACCAACCCATGAGATATAGAAGCGTCGTCGCAACTTCATTTTGAAAAACGTGAGACTCAGAAAAACGCTGAGCGGGCGGGCAATCACAATAAGAAATAATGAAATGATTAGTCCAATTCCAAAAACCGGGATTATTTGCGATGGAAACACAAGCAAACCCAAAGTAAGAAACAAAACAATTTGGGAAAGCCAAGCCAGACCGTCGAACATTTTCAAAATGGTTTTCTTATGTATCAGGTCTTGATTTCCTAAGTAAACAGCGCAGATGTAAATTGCAAGAAAACCATTACCGCCAACAAAGTCGGTGGCCGAATAAGTGATAAATGAAATCGCAATTGCCAATGCCGGATAAAGCCCTTCAAAATCGAGTTGTATTCTGTTGATCACGGTTTTACCTAACTTTCCAAAAGCAAATCCTGCAACGCCGCCCAAAATCATTTGCCTAAGGAATAAGGGGATGATTGAAATAAAACTTTGATCTTGGTGAATTACCAACGTTAAAAAAGCAATGGTCAAAACATAAGCCATCGGGTCGTTACTTCCGCTTTCTAACTCTAAAGTAGGTCTCAGGTTCGATTTTAATGAAAGGCTTTTTGATCGCAAAATTGAAAAAACGGCTGCCGCATCTGTTGATGAAACAATAGAACCCAGCAACATGCTTTCATAAAAGGTAAAGTCGGTAATCAGCCAAACAAAGGTTCCCAACGATAGGGCTGTTAGAACAACGCCCAGCGTAGATAAGGTAAGCCCTTGCCATAGAATTGGTTTTACCGATTTCCAACTCGTATCGAGCCCGCCCGAAAACAAGATAAAGTTGAGCGCAACAACTCCAATGAATCGAGCAATATTAGGATCGTCGAAACAGATACCGCCAATACCTTCGGAGCCCGCCAGCATTCCAATTGCTAAAAACAGGAGTAGGGTAGGAACACCAAACCGATAGGAAGTTTTACCTGCAATTATGCTGACAAAAAGTAATAATGAGCCAACTAATAGTATGTTTTCAATCGTCAAATTCATCTGTGTGTATTTTTTTTAATGGCCAACTGCAACTTACTATTTTGGTCATTCACGTGTGTCCCGAAGTACTTCGGGAGGGTTCGTTCTATACTATTATATTCAATAACATTCTTGTTTGTAAATATAAGCTTTTCGTTTTAGAAGTTGTCAAATAGTTTCATTGGTTTATGAATAATCAACCGTTAAATTTGTTGTTTGTTTACTCATTTCGCCTATTTGTAAAACAGATAAAACATTTGAATTAAAAGCTTTTGTCAGATTCTAAAAGTTTTGTTATCATTTTCGAATGATTCACAATAAATGAGATCCTTCGATTTGCTGTAAGGCTTAGTAGATTTTGTTGCACCTGCATTTTGTTGTAATAAACATTGTGCTACATCAGCGCAACTACCAATGTACTATCGGTCTTTCGAACCGCTATGTATATTTTCGTTTGAAATTACAAAAATATACTTTATAAGAAATGAATTAAAACAAAAAGAGACAATTGCAAAAATGCAACCGTCTCTTTTATAGTAGCGAGAGGCGGGCATGATCCGCCGACCTCGTGATTATGAATCACGCGCTCTAACCAGCTGAGCTACCTCGCCATTATTTCAATTTATTCAAGTTTGGCAGTTTGTTCTGTCGGCCTTCCCGATATGTTTTGGGACGCTCTAACTCCCGATGTACATCGGGAAGCTACCTCGCCATTATTTATAGTACTTATACTTGCCAAAAGGTTTTTCAGTACCTTTCCAAAAGCGGTTGCAAATATAGTATTTTATTTATTTTGAAAAATCTTTATTTGAATTATTTCTGTTTCTATTGCTTATTCTTAATAGTTGTTCATTCTTCATTACGCACCGGAGTGGTGTGTTTGAACTAATAATGTACTGTTAATAAGCGTAATGTGTTGTTAGATTAGCGATTTTAAAGTATGTATAAATAAAAACAATAAATATTTTATCAAACCTGATTTCAATATATTGATTGATTTAAAGCTAAAGTATTATATTTGTTTTTGTGGTTGTTATTTCAACGTAAACAATGATAAAGATTGCTCATCAAATAAGAATATTATTGCTGTTGGGTTGGTTGAGTTATTCAATCGGCCTAAATGCGCAGGATTTTGATGCTCGATGGGCAATTAAACCATCGTATTCGCTATTGCAATATAGCGGAGAGTTGGGAAATCACTTTTTTGATTTTAACCAACGTAACGAAGGTGGCGGGATTTCCATGTCACGCTACCTGAATCCCTCGCTTGATTTGTTAATGGGAATTGATTATTATCGTTTGAATATTTCGGGGAGCATTAATGACCAGCTTTATACTTCACAAGGAAATCTTTTTTCACCTTCCATATCGGTCAATTATAAATTTTATAACGATTACCTGCTCGACGACTCGGTAAAGTTGAAGCCCTATATTGGTATAGGTGCAGGCTATTTGATTGGTAGCACTAAAGGAATTGGCTACGATTTACAAGGAGATCCATTTAAGCATTTTATCGATGAGGTTTCTATGAATATGTTGGTAGGAGTTAAGTACGACATTAGCCGAAGGATATCGGTATTTATAGAGTTGAACACTTTGTTGGCTACCACCGAAGAGCTAGATGGTGCAGCTATAGATCGAAAAAACGACAAATTTGCCGGTGGAAGAGTAGGGCTATTTATTAAGTTAGGTGGCGAAAAAGATAGCGATGGCGATGGGGTTCCCGATAGTAAGGATGAATGTCCCGATACGCCTCGTGGGGTTAAAGTTGATGAGAAAGGTTGCCCGCTCGATACCGATAACGATGGTATTCCTGATTATCTCGACGATTGTCCCGATGTGCCTGGACTTCCTGAATTTAATGGTTGCCCCGATACCGATGGCGATGGAATTCCCGATTACCTCGATGCCTGTCCCGATTTACCTGGGCCAAAAGATCTTAATGGCTGCCCCGATACCGATGGTGATGGCGTTATTGATCCCTACGATTTGTGTCCCGATACACCGCCTGGAGTGGTGGTCGATGAGCACGGTTGCCCGGTTGATACTGATGGCGATGGCTTGCCCGACTACATTGACCAATGTCCCGATGAATATGGACCAATGGAATACATGGGTTGTCCGGAACCATCCGATGTAGGCTGGCCCGATATGGATGAAGAAGCAAATCCAGAAGTTTATTTTGAAACCGATAAATACGATCTCGACAACCAAGCTGAAGAAGAGCTTCAAACCTTGATTAAGTTCATGTTCGATAACCCATTGTTGAATATCCGTTTGTACGGCTTTGCCGACCCACGTGGTTCAACAGAGTACAATCAGGTGCTCTCGGCTCGCAGGGTCGATGCCGTTAAGCGTTATCTAATTCGAAAAGGAGTTCCCGAAAGCCGGATCATGGTTCGTGCCCTTGGTGAGATTCAGGAGATAAAAGGTTCTTCTTCAGGCCAAATGCAAGAACTCCCGGTTGACGAACAGTACCGCAAGGCACGCAAGGTTCAGTTCGAAACATTCTTCTTTATGCGCTAATACTCTTGCTTGCAGGTAAGGGTTTTCCCTTATCAAAATAAAGAGTAATTCCCTTGAAAAACAGGGTTTTCCTTGTGAAACGGCAATCTAACTGCGCTATCTTTACAGTATAAATTCATGGTTGAAGTTTAAGCAATTTGATAGGTTGGGAAAAGAGAATTTTTTTATGGGTTAATAAAAGGTTTAGTTTGATTAGGTGTTTTTTTTTATTTTCCCAACCTTCTTTTTAATAATCAAAGTGATGAGGGGAAAAGTGAATTTCGAAGATTTTAAATTAACTGAGACAAATGCAAATGAGTTCTTGTTTTCGAATATCGAATTAGGAATTTTTGATAACGAAGCAATTACCGATTCTACTTCTGAAAATCTCCAACTTATTGTTTTTAATCGTCTGGAGATGATTCTTGAATTAAATAGTAAATTAATAGCCAACTAATTATGGACAAGAATTTCATTGAAAAAATTAAACAAGCTTTTGAAAAGGGTTTATATGTGTTTGAAACACTATTTGCTGAACCAAAGTTGATTAGAGTTGAAACCGTTAAGATTACGGTACAAAAAAAATATTAATGGATTTTTAGGGAAAGAGAACAATAATTCATGGTAGATTAAGCCTGGTTGAGAAATCAATCGGGCTTTTCAATTTCATATTGTGTAGAATTTCATTTCAGAAATGTATTGGAATACCGAAGGATGAAGGAAATGGCGTACATCTTTTCCCTTCTCAAATGCATCGCGAATAAAGGTTGATGATATTTCGATTAATGGTGCTTCAACAAACTTAAAGTTAGGCCCAAAATTAATGGAGCCCAAGTCGAAACCGGGGCGTGGATATACTAAAAATTGATAATTCTTAATTAGTATCTCCCAGTTTTTCCATTTCTTTAGGTTCACATAGTTGTCGGCACCTATCATTAAAAAAAACTCGTTTTTAGGATATTTTTCACTCAGGTAAACCAAGGTGTCGATGGTGTAATTTGGTTTGGGTAGGCTAAATTCAATGTTGGATGCCCTTAGTCTGAAATCGTTATCAATGGCACGGTTAACCAATTCGAGGCGTTGATAATCGTCAAGCAGATTTTTCTTTTTTTTCAATGGATTGTGTGGTGTAACCACAAACCAAACCTGTTCAACAGGGCCATACTCCACCATATAATTAGCAATGGCAGTATGCCCTATATGTATTGGGTTAAACGATCCAAAAAACAAGCCTATCTTCATTTTTGAACGAATTTGTAAGCAGGGTTAAAACTATTGTTTTAAAAAGTCAGTTAAAACTTTTTCAGCTTTTAATAATGCATCATCGAGCAAATCGTTAACAATTACCACATCGAAACGAGGAGCAAAGCCAAGTTCATAAGTTGCTTTATCGATGCGGGTTTGTATAACTTCATCGCTGTCGGTTGATCGATTCTTGAGTCTTTCTTTAAGTGCCTGAACCGAAGGAGGCTGAACAAAAATCGACAAAGCATCGTCGGTATAGTATTTTTTAATGTTACAACCTCCCACAACATCAACATCAAAAACTACATTTTTGCCATTTTCCCGAATACGTTCCACTTCACATTTAAGCGTCCCATAATAGTTATCTGTATAAACTTCTTCCCATTCGAGAAATTCATCGTTTGCAATTTTTTGCCTGAATTCGTCGGGCGAAATAAAGTAGTAATCTTTTCCATGTACCTCGTTTCCCCTTTGTTTACGGCTAGTTGCCGAAACGGAGAACTCAAGGTCGAAGCTTTTAGTTAATAAATGTTTTACGATAGTGGTTTTTCCAGAGCCCGAAGGAGCTGAGAAAATAATCAACTTTCCTTTATTCATCTACAATACATTTAACGATTGCTCTTTAATTTTCTCTAAAGCATCTTTCATTTGAATCACCAGTTTTTGAATTTCGGTGTGGTTGGCTTTGGAACCCATGGTATTAATCTCGCGACCAATTTCTTGCGAAATAAAGCCCAGTTTTTTCCCGGGAGTGGCTTCTTCAAGTGTTTCGAGAAAATATTTGCAATGGTTTTCGAGCCTAACTTTTTCTTCGTTGATATCGAGTTTTTCGAGATAAAAAATTAATTCTTGTTCAAATCGGTTTTGGTCGTTTTGAAGATTGTTTTTTAGCTCTTTTAAAGCATCGCTTAAGCGGGTTCTGACCAGTTCGATGCGTTCATTTTCGAAAGGGGTAACCAATTCTTTTAAGTTGAGAATGAGTTGAATCTGACTTAAAATGTCCTGCTCAAGTGCTAAACCTTCTTGTATCCGAAATTGGTCGGTTTGCTCAATAGCCTGTTCAACGACTTCAGAAATTTTAAGCCAATCTTCTTCATTTAACTCCTCGTGTTCCATTTTTACAGCATCGGGGAGCCTAATTATTGATTGAATGGCTATTTCGCTCATTTCAAAATTGAATTCGGAATAAACTTTTTTCAACTGCTCGAAATAATTCTTCACAATTGGAATATTGATACTGGCGTTGGCTTCTTCGCCCATTTGTTCGTAGTATAGCGTAAACTCAACTTTTCCACGAACCAGTTTTTCAGATATCATTTTTCTGATTTCAATATCTTTCGATTTGTAGATATTGGGAATGCGTGACGATATATCGAGCTGTTTGCTGTTCAACGATTTTATTTCAACCGTTATTTTTTTGCTTGATAGTTCACATTCGGCTTTACCATAGCCGGTCATAGATTTTATCATAAAGTAAAAATTTTGGCACTAAATTACTTTTTTAGTCCGGAAAACCGAATGCTAATTTTAAGGTTATTGATAACAAAGAAAAGAAATATAATTGACAACCTTCTCCGATGGATATACTTCGCCCGAGTGTCCGCGCTTTAATATGTTGATAGCTGGAGTGTTGCTGCAAATTTTGGCATATTCAATCATGGTCATTACCGGCCCATATCCACACATCGAAATGGCGTGTTTTTTTACTTTTTTCTCGATGGCTGAGCTTTTGAGCTTCAAAATTTTCTCAACTACATATTGGTCGTTGGCATATCCTGCTTGTGGCGATTCGTAATGCGTGAAATCGGTCGAAGCCAGTAAAAATATTTTCCGATTGAGTTGTTTTGCTGCAGTAGCTATTTTTTTGGCTAAAAGTTTCGCATTTGCAAAGCTTTGCTCATTCATTGTTATAACGGCAATTTTGAACTTATAAGGTAAAAAATATTGGAGAAAAGGCAGCATTACTTCGCCTGAATGTTCGCGCTCGTGAGCCGCTTCGCAGCACTCAATGTCGAGTTTTTGCGATAGCTCGGTGTCCACATCAACTAATCCTAAAGGTGTTTCCCATTGTTTGGCGCAGCCTTGGTTTAAGTTACCAAAACCTAAGCCCGAGTGGTTAGGATTTACAATAACAACGGTGTCGATAGGCTGCTTGTAATGCTTTAATATTTCGAAAACATGCACGGCCTGGTATCCCGAATAGATGTAACCAGCATGTGGAATGATGGCACCTATTAGTCCTTTTTTACTAAGTGAAAGGTCAATGTTCTTTTCTTCGGCACTGAGCAATTTTTGCATCAGACTCTCGATGTCGCTTTTGTTACTGGGGTAGAATTTCCCGGCAAAAAAAGGTTTTCTAATTTCTTGAGGAGGTTTAAACATAGTCTAAGATTTTTTCACCACATTTAATACAAATACCTAAATCATCAATTCCCTTACGCTTGTTGTAGGCGTAAGTTCTTTCTATGAGCAGTTTTCCGCAACTTGGGCAGTAGGTGTTACTGTGAATTTCGGTAGCCATATTCCCAATATACACATAATTGAGATAAACCTTTGCAAGGTCGTATAGATTAAAAAGCATTTCGGGCGGGGTAGGGTATTGGTCGAGTTCGTATCGTGGAAAGAATCGACTAAGGTGCAGTACGGTATCTTTCCCCAAGTACTTAACGATCCATTTGCATAAAGCTTCAAATTCGTCTTCGTCGTCGTTTAAGGTTGGGATGACTAGGTTGGTCAGTTCAATGTGCTTGTCGTGTTTGGCAATTTGAATTATGGTGTCGAGTACCGGTTTAAGAGTGGATTTTGTGTATTTTTTATAAAATGTTTCACTAAATCCCTTCAAATCAATGTTGAACGCATCGGTGTATTGAATCAGCATCTCAAGTGGATCGCGATTGATGTAGCCGTTGCTAACCATCACTGTTTTAAGTCCGTTCATTTTAAACAAACGTGCTGCTTCAATCATGTACTCGAAGTTGATGGTTGGCTCGTTGTAAGTAAAAGCAATGCCTAGATTCTTTGGAGAGTCTGAAGCTATTTGGAGTAACTCTTCGGGTGTTATGTTTTTGATTAATACCGGGTTGCGGTTGTTGCTTTGCGACAGTGTATGATTTTGGCAAAAAACACAGTGCATGTTGCAGCCGGTGGTTCCAACCGATAAAATTTCACTGCCGGGGTAAAAATGATACAAAGGTTTTTTTTCGATACTATCGACATTGATAGAAGCGATGCGGGAATAAACCTCCGACGATAAAACGCCATTCCGGTTTCGTCGGGCATTACAATTTCCAAATTTGCCCTCGTCAATAACACAGTTTCGTGGGCATAAAATGCATTGTACTTTTTTATCGTCTAGCTTAATGTAAAATGAGGCCTCGTGCATGGTTTGGTCGATTTTTAATATATGCAATGTATACTTATTGTTTATAAAAAGCAAGATGTGGACAGTTTTTGTTTTATTAGAACAGGGCAAAACATAAGAATTCAAAAAAAAATCCCACTTTTGAAATCGATGAAAAGTTTTGAGCAAATAATTTCTAAACCCACTTTTAATAAGAATGATTTGGTCGTTCTATTAAAGGCCGAAGGTTACGATAAGGATTTGCTGTTTAAAAATGCCAATGAAGTTAAGTTGTCCGAAGTGGGCAATAAGATCTATTTCAGAGGATTGGTGGAGTTTTCGAATGTGTGCTCAAAAGATTGCTTTTATTGTGGCATCCGAAATTCAAACACGGCGGTTTCTCGCTATAATTTAAGTGATATCGAAATTATTGAAGCGGCTCGCTTTGCTTACAAAAACAATTATGGATCGTTGGTGTTGCAGTCGGGCGAATTAAGCAGCTCAACTTTTACCCTTCGTGTTGAAAATTTGCTTAGACAGATCAAAGCGCTAAGCAATAATGAGTTGGGTGTAACCCTGTCGCTAGGCGAGCAACCCGAAGAGGTTTATCAACGTTGGTTCGAAGCCGGAGCTCATCGTTATTTGTTGCGCATCGAAACGAGCAACCCGGTTTTATACCGTAAAATTCATCCGCTAAGCCATAGTTTCCAGCAACGCTTAAATTGTTTGCACTCATTAAAAAAACTGGGCTATCAAACGGGAACAGGAGTAATGATTGGTTTACCGTTTCAAACCATCGATGACCTGGCCAACGATTTGTTGTTTATGCAACAATTCGATATCGACATGGTGGGCATGGGACCTTATATTGAGCATGCTCAAACTCCCTTGTATCAATTTAAAAATGAATTGTGGAGCATAAATGAACGTTTCATCATGGCTTTGAAAATGATAGCTGTGCTGCGCTTGTTAATGAAAGATATTAACATTGTTGCATCAACTGCTTTGCAGGCCATTGACCCCCTGGGGCGCGAAAAAGCAGTCCACGTTGGCGCCAATGTTATTATGCCAAACATTACTCCGGGGCCATACCGTAACCATTACGCCTTATATGAAAATAAGCCTTGTGCTGACCAAAATTTGAGTGAAAATAAAGCTTGTTCAGATGCTCTCTTGTCCTTTAACGACAGTGAGATTGGCTTTGGCCAATGGGGCGATTCAAAACATTTTTTGAAGAAAAAGAAACTTAAATAGTAAATTAATGTTTTGTTTGTTTCGTTATTATTTTTTGTTCAATAATCGCATCTTATATAAAATTGTTAGATTTGCACTTGCTCCAAACTAAATGAATAATGTAAACACCCTTTATGGTTAATACGAGTAAAGAGAAAGATTGGTTTAAAGCAATTTTCGATGAACATTACGAGTTCATTCGGAACTACTTGTACTATTTATCGGGCGATATGGATATTGCTGAAGATATAGCACAGGATGTTTTTATGAAAGTATGGGAAATAAGGGAAAAAATTAACGACGAAACCCTTAAGCCCCTTTTATTCCGAATTGGCCGTAATTTGTTTTATAACCTTCATAAAAAGAAAGTGCTCGACCACCGCTTCGTTAATTCTGCAGTGATGGAAAGGGAAAACGATTCTCCCGAATTCTTACTCGAAATGAAAGAGTTCGATATTAAGCTACAAAAAGCTATTACCGATTTACCTGAACGTTGTCGCTCTATTTTTTTGATGAGCCGTATCGACGAATTAAAATACCACGAAATAGCCGAACAACTTAAAATAAGTGTGAAAGCAGTTGAAAAACAAATAAGCAAAGCATTAAGGCTATTAAAGGAAAATATTGAGTATAAATTATAAAACAACAATGCAGTTACCCTTATCCGAACATATCGATAAAGTGCTTGCCGGTTATGAAGTTCCTTCAAAACTATCGGCTAATGCTGCATGGGAAAAACTCAATAAACGCATCGATCAAAAAAGCATCTCACCAAAGGGGAAAACTATACGCTTTAATTTTTTCACCGGATCAGTTGCCGCTGCAATCGTATTTTTGGTTATCATGTACGTGGGAATGTTTAAAACTGGAAAATATTCGTCCAACTATGTTTCGGGCACACTGGAGTCGCAATGTGTTGTGCTCCCCGATAGTTCTTTATTGTATGTCAATTCTAACTCATTAGCAAAATACCACTATAATAAATTTACCGGAAACCGTAATGTGATGGTTCAGGGTGAAGTTTTTTTCGATGTGAAAAGCGGAAAACGTTTTATGGTCGATTTTGAGGGAGGGAGTGTAAAAGTGCTGGGTACGAAATTTAATGTGGTGGCCTATACTAAAGATGCTATCAATATTGAATGTATCGAAGGCATGGTTGAATTTAAATTTAACCGGGCTCTTTATACCTTGGGTCAGGGCGAAGGAATTAAGGTTTATAATGACCAAATAGATACTGTTTATTTTTTTAATACTTTAAATTATTCCGAAAGGTTAAATGGGATATACCAATGGGATAAAATTAGTATTAACGAACTTTTTTCCTTTATTGGTAGTCGATTTGCTTACGAAGTAGAAGTTGAAAAATCGATAGCCGATAGAAACTTTTCAGGAAAAATAGACCTGTCTGATTTAGAAAGTGGTTTAAACATTGTATCTTTTGCAATGGATTTGAAATACAATTTAAACGAAGAATCAAAAACGATATCGGTCAATGCTAAAACAGCAGGCAATAATAACTAAGCTTTTCTTTATCATCCTTTTGCTGCTTGCCAACAACAGTTTTGCTCAAAAAAGAGTAACGGTTGAGGTGGTTAATTTGCCCTTGAGCACTATCATGAACCAGGTTTCGGTAAATTATAACATCCGATTTGCTTTTGACGAAGATTTACTGTCAAAAATTGAAACTTCGCTTAGCATGAATAATGTTGCCCTTGAAGAGTTCATGAAACACATTTGCGAACAATTTGGGTTGAGATATCGCCTTATTGCCGGTACTTATGTTTTTTTTGTTGACAATGAAACCAAAATGGCTGAAGCCATTATTGCTACCGTAAAGCGCAAAAATATTGTTAAACCCGTACTCAAAGTTGATTCCCTTATTATTAATGAATATACATTGAATGGCGTGGTTTTAAACCGGAAAACCGATGAGAGAATTAATTTTTGCAAAGTTGAAATTAATGGTGTCGAAACAGCCATAACGAACGAAATGGGCTTTTTTTCCAAAACTTTCGAAGGAAATAACGTGATTAATTTGCATGTAAAACACCTTGGCTACGAAAGCTACGATACCACTTTTATTTTAACCAGCTCAATGGCAACCAAAATAGCACTTAAACCCTATCCCTTGTTGTTGGCTATGCCGAGCATGGGAACGAAGCACATTAGTTCGTCTATCGAGTTGTCCGACGTACCCGAAATGCTTGCATTCGATCCTACTTCGACCCTCGAAATACCAGGTATTGAATCCAACGATTTGGTTAATGCGCTAATTGTAATTCCCGGCATCAATTTTTTAAAAGGTATCGATACCGGACTTTCGATTAGGGGTGGTGCGCCTTCGGATAATCTGGTATTGATTGATGGCATACCCATGATTGAGTCGAGTCACTTGATGGGCAACCTTAGCGTGCTAAACGCCAAGTACATACAGCAAGCTTTCGTGTCGCGTGGCGGTTTTGGTGCTGAGTATGGTGGGCGCACATCGGGCATTGTTGATTTGACCGGTAAAGCCGGTAGCAGCGATAAAACTGAAATCGATTTCACGGCCAATATGTTGCACACCAATATTTATATGGGGGTTCCTATCAACGATAAAACTTCATTGTCGGGTTCTTTTAAAAAGTCGTTTGCCGATGTTTGGCCTAACTTTTTGATCGAGAATTTTGCACTCGAGAATAAAAACATCAGTGTCGAAAATGGTTTAAGTGAAAAAGCAACGGTTAAGCAAACCATGGTGAATTATTCCGATATCAATTTTAAAGTCAGTATTCGTCCCGACACTCATTCTGAAATTTCTTTTAACCTTTTTTCCAGCTTTGATAAGCAGCAGCGTGATTATATCTTTCCGGGCGAAGGCAGCTTTTATCAAAATAATTTTTACAGAAGTGCAACAACCGGGTTTAGTACCAACTATAAAATTCAATCGCGCAAGGGGTGGCTCAATACCTTTTCGGTTGGGTTCAATGATTTAAAAAGCAGTTCAGAGTCTGAAAATGGTAAAATAGCGCAAATCGCATCCATACCTGTGAAACCTTTTTTCGACAGCGACAATATTCACTTGAGAGAATTGTTGGCCGACTGGAAATCAGTTCTCAACCTAAAATACATTAGCCATAAATTTGGACTTGGATACAATTATAATTACCTCGATTATTTATACGAAGACCACGAGATTAAAATTCCTGGAGCCAATAATTTTAATGATTCAATATCGTTATTCAATCAAAATCAAAACCTTAATACTTATTATCAGGCCGAACTTATTCCTTATAAGTGGTTGCGGTTTAGGGTAGGAGTGCGGGGTTTATATAACATCAATAAAGGTTTGTTTAGCGCGCAGCCCCGTTACGGAATAGAACTTATTCCGGTTAGTAAGCTGAAAGTGTACTATTCGGGAGGGCGTTATTTGCAACACATATACCTTACTTATCGTATCGATTCGTATCACAATGCTTCGCCCATTTGGTTTATTCCCACCCAACGAAACCAAAACCTCGATGCTTTTCATCACATTGTAGGCACCCGTTTCGAAACGAAAAAAATATTGTTCAACCTCGAAGCATATCAAAAGTATAACCATGGTAAAATATTTTTCACGGGTGAAGAGCGCATTCGCGATGGTTTGCTGATTGTTGATTACACTCAACGTGGAGGAGAGGAAGTCAACACTGGTGTGGATGTGTTTTTTCAATATCGCTCAACTTTTTTCAAACACTTAATTTCTTACTCGCTTTCACAATCAAACGAGAAAATTGAAGGAATTAATAACGATGAATATTTTGGATCGTTCGATGCACAACGGCACCGGCTTCGATTAACCGAAATAGCAACCTATAACGGCTGGACAGCTTCAATGAACTGGTTTTTGGCAACCGGATCGCCTTATATGCTCAATACGTCAACTTCCTCGAATATTGAATTTGGGATGTTGAATAATTTCATGCAGCTTGATTTATCGTTGGTAAAACAGTTCGATTTTAAATATTTTTTTGCCGATATTGGTGTTACAGTATTAAATGTATTTAACAGCCAAAATCAATTATCGGTAAAAAACTTTGTTATACCCGAAGGAAGTTCGGTACATAATGTGCAAACTACAACAACTGCTACTTCGTTTTCGCCTTTATTTTTTATTAATTTAAGGTATGAATAAGTTTATTTTATCAATGTAATTAATTGATTTGTTGGTAAATGACAAAGTGGTATATTTTTTTTTAACATTTAGGGTAGGGGGAACAGTGACTAACTTGTAATAAGGTCGAGTAATAAACATGAGGGTTATGTTCAGGCATCCAAATTTTAAAAATATTAACGGAACAACAGACGATTTTGCTTTAGAGAAGAAAATCGATCAATCGATTCGGTATTTTCAAGTTCCCTTGATAAAAGAGAAGGAGGATGTTCTGAACGTTTTGTTGAATAGAATCAATGCAACAGAAAAAGTTGTGCCGGCAAAAAATAATGTTATCAGATTTTACTATTCTGCTGCATCTATTGCCGCTGTTGCACTGGTTATATTCGCTTTACATTTTTTCTTAACGTTTGAAACATATCATGGTGTGCAAAATGCTTCAAACGTATATTACCTTCCCGATAATTCAAGGGTTGTTTTAGCCGAAGGCGCTCAATTGAGGTATCCTAAAAATAGTTTTCGTCGCACGGTGAAATTAAAAGGCGAAGCTTATTTTGAAGTCGAACACAACAAAAAATCATCGTTTTATGTAAAGACCCGCGAAGGTGGAGTATTAGTATTAGGTACTCGTTTTAGCGTTAGCGACTTAAATAATCAATTAATGGTTCAATGCTATCAGGGTACGGTAGGTGTCGATTATCGAAAAGGAAAAATTAGAATTGTTGATGGCATGCAGCTGCTTGGTCAAAACAATTTAGTTGATGTAAATGAGAATAATAATATCGGCTATCCCGATTATGCAATTTTTAATTTTACATGCAATGCGATGAAGTTGTGCGAAGTATGGCCAATACTTGAAGCTTATTTTGGAGTCAGTATTGTTGATAATGTCCAAGCAAATAAAATGTTTACCGGGGCAATTAATACCGGAAACATTGTCGAGGTGATGGATATTATTTGTACTTCGATGGAATTAGACTTTAACATCGAAAATCAAAAAACGATTGAGGTCAACTTCCGAAACTAAATAAGAACATTTTTTTAATCATTATATTTTAGCCACTTTTTTAAGTGGCTTTTCTATTTGGTGAAAAGGTGTATTCAATAATGATGAGCACAATTGATAGCCAAAGGGTTTATACCTTGTGAATTAGCTCAATTTATCATTATGAAGGATTCTTTTTTCGAGGTGAAATATTTTATAAGTATCTACAATTGGAAATCAACAGGGTTAAATGTTCTTTACCCCCAATTGGTATTTGAAGAAAATATCAGATTTGAAACACAATCAACCCCCTCCACCCCCAAAAAAGCTGTAAGTTGCTGTCATTGGCAGCGATGCGAAGCAATCTCTAACTTTTACTAGACAACAATATAAAAAAATATAACCTTTAATGAGAATTTTAATTGATCCGAAATAATAAATAAAAAGAGGATCCCCAATGGCATCCTCTTTAATATTTTAGTCAATTTTTTTGTTTAAAAATTGGTCTTTTCGGCAATTTGATAATTGTTCCTGTCAGCTGAATTACGACTAACCAAGTCGGCAATGAAACCCGATAAAAAGAACAGAGACCCCAGAATCATAGCTGTTAAAGCAATGAAAAAATAGGGGTTATCGGTAATTAAAGGGGCTCTAATGCCTTGCTTTATAGCATATAACTTTTGAAACCCTACCCAAAGTGCTGCAAAAAATCCGACCATGAACATAAGTGAACCTATTATCCCAAAAAAGTGCATGGGGCGTTTTGCAAACCTCGATATAAACATTACCGAGATCAAATCGAGTGGGCCACGAATAAAACGTTCTAAACCGAATTTGGTCACACCGTATTTTCGTTCCTGGTGAAGTACAACTTTTTCGCCTATTTTGGTAAAGCCTGCCCATTTGGCTAAAACAGGAATAAATCGGTGCATGTCGCCATACACTTCGATGCTTTTGATTACTTTCTTTTTGTAGGCTTTAAGGCCACAGTTCATGTCGTGCAGTTTAATGCGCGTCATGCGTCTCACGGTCCAGTTGTAAAACTTACTGGGTAGATTTTTCGATAAAACAGGGTCGTGACGTACCTTCTTCCATCCCGAAACCAAATCGTAGCCATCTTCTGTAATCATTCTGGCCATTTCGGGAATCTCTTCGGGGTTATCTTGTAAATCGGCATCCATGGTTACTACAATGTCGCCTATGGCCATTCCGAAGCCAACATGCAGTGCGGCCGATTTTCCATAATTTCGATGAAAGCTTACCCCTTTGATGTTGGTGTTGGTTTGCGAAATGTTTCTAATAACCTGCCACGAGTTGTCGGTGCTGCCATCATCAATAAACAATACTTCGTAGGAGAAGTTGTTGTCGTTCATGACCTTTACAATCCATTTGCTCAACTCGGGAAGCGATTCTTCTTCGTTTAAAAGAGGAATTACAATTGATAAATCCATTTGTATGTTTTCAGTAATTAATTATCGATTTCGTTCATTGCACTATCAAATTTGTTTGCAGATTTTTTTTGGGTGAATATTGACGTAATTAGTGCAATAATCAAACCTGTAATTGAAATGTTGAAGATGGTACCAATTGCTATTAGGCTTGGTTTTATAATTTTATGTTGCATTTCAATTTGCATTTCGATCATATCATCGTTAATGCCTGCTGCCATTAGTTTTTCTTCAGTATTAATTATGATTTGGTTAATTAATTCAGGATCGATGTATTTATACAATATAAAGGTGAAAAGGGCAAGAATTAATGAAGCAAAGAATGAAGTAGCAATGCCTAAGCCTAATGATTTTTTGTACGGAAAGTATTCGTTTTCGGATAATGTTGCCCGATAAGCTTGTGAGCATAATATAATACCTACAATAAGAATGACCCCTTCAATCCACGTTTTTGTACTTGAAAACATGTTCCCAGAGGTGTAATATGCCGTGGTAGAGATCATTGTACCCAAGGCGATAAGTAAACCCCAAAGCATTGCCTTGTTCCAAAATATGTTTTTGTTTGATTCCATGATTTAATATGTTTGTTAAAATTAGTGATACAAATATACTTTTTTTGTTGTTATATAATTAGTCTCAAATGGGTTGAATTAAGCACAAGCAATGTTTTTTAATTTAGGTAGGTAAAATGTTTTGTTGTTATACAAATTTTTCTACTTTTGTCGCCGGGTAAGTCCTGTGCGACTAGCTCCTGTTGAAACTCCCCAGGGTCGGAAGGCAGCAAGGATAAACGGTCGAGCGGTGCGACACAGGTAGCTTACCCACTTGCCGAATTAGCTCAGTTGGCCAGAGCACGTGATTTGTAATCTCGGGGTCCTCAGTTCGAATCTGAGATTCGGCTCAAAATGAAGTTCTATTGTTGTTGAAAAATTATGGGAAGATACCGAAGCGGTCAAACGGGGTCTCGATGTACATCGGGATAAATCTGTTGGCTCAGTCTTCATAGGTTCTCAAACATATTTTTAAAGGGAAGATACCGAAGCGGTCAAACGGGGCAGACTGTAAATCTGTTGGCTCAGCCTTCGTAGGTTCGAATCCTGCTCTTCCCACCAAACCAAAAGCTATTAGCTATATGCTATTGCTTTTGGTAATAAGCGGGAGTAGCTCAGTCGATAGAGCATTAGCCTTCCAAGCTAAGGGTCGCGGGTTTGAATCCCGTCTCCCGCTCATTTTTTAAAATTGCCGAATTAGCTCAGTTGGCCAGAGCACGTGATTTGTAATCTCGGGGTCCTCAGTTCGAATCTGAGATTCGGCTCAAAAAAATCAGGAATAAGATTTTCTCTTCTTCCTTTTTTTTGCTTTATACTTTAGCTAAATCAAAAATGAAAGATCATCGTTTTCGTTTACTTCAAACGGTGTTTTATTGTAATTAAAAATACGCATTGACCGATTTCCAATTAATTTAAGCTGATTGTTTTCGAGTTTGAGCATGGTTCCTTCACGTAATCCGGCAACAGTAATTTGTTGGTTGAGCTCTAGGAATTCTTCGATGCGTTGTTGGCGTGTTTCGCCAGCATGACCGTTGGGGTTAGCATCGAGATAGTGTGGGTTGATTTGAAACGAAACGAGGCTTAAAGCGTCGAAACCCAGTGGATCAATAATGGGCATGTCGTTGGTGGTTTTAATGCTGGGGCAGGCTATGTTTGCGCCGGCGCTCCAACCAATATAGGGTGTTCCACTGAGCACTTTTTTCCTTATGGTTTGAAGTAATTGTTTTTCGCGCAAGAGCCTTGTTAATTGCCATGTGTTTCCACCGCCAACTACAATACAATTAGCATCGGTAATGGCCTTAATGGGATTATTGAAGTGATGAATACTTTTAATGGTGTGCCCAATTTCATTGAAGCGTTCAATTACCTTTTGCTCGTATTCGTTGTACGAAAAAGTAATTGCAGCGTAAGGAATAAACACAATGTTCAGGGCTTGATTCCCAATAAAATTTTTGATTTCGCTTTTTGGGTAATCTAAAAACGGTTCTCCCGGCATGGTTGAATTGCTGATCAGCAAAAGATTCATCGTATGTTTTTAATATTTTATTTGTAATTGATCAAATTCTAAAGCATCGTTTTTATATTTTTCAATTGAAAAGAAAAACGTTGATCCTTTGTCCTGTTCGCTTTCAACCCAAATTGTTCCGTTGTTTAGGGTTACAAATTCATGACAAATTATGAGCCCTAAACCAGTTCCTAATTCGTTGTTTGTTCCTTTTTTCGATTTTACAGTTTTAATGTCGAAAAGTTTTTCGAGTTGTTCTTTTTTAATTCCAATACCATGGTCTGTTACCGAAATAACGATAGCATCTGGCATTAATTTCGAGCCAATTTCGATGGTGCTTCCAATATTCGAAAACTTAATGGCATTGGTTATTAAATTACGGAGTACTGTGTTGATGGTGTTGTAATCGAAAAAACCAATATGTGCGGCCGAAGCGTCGAATTGAAGCTTTTGACTTTTGTTCCTGGCCTGCGTTTCGCAGGTAAGTTTAACTGCATCGAAGAGCTTGCTTATTGCTGTGGGCTTTTTTTCGATTTTAATGCGGTTGGTTTGGGTTTGGGCCCACGTGGTTAGATTTTTTAAGAGGTTAAGTGTTTGTTCCGATGAATTTCGCAGGTGTTTGATGAGCTTAGTTGCTGCTTCGGGTTTCATGGTATTATAATCCATCTCAAGTAGTTCCAATAATTGGTCTATTGTGCTCATCGGATTGGTTAAATCGTGTCCAATAATTGAGAAAAATCGGTCTTTCGATGCGTTTGATTCTTCCAGTTGTTGGTTTTGATTTTCGATATGAAGCTTTTGTTGCTCAATTTCATTGGTTCGTATCGCCACTTTCCGTTCAAGTTCTTCTTTTGCTCTTTTTAGGTTTCGGTGGCGAAAATTGATAAAAACAAATAGAATAAGAAGAGTTGAAAGTATAATAAATATTTTAAATAAAAGTGTTTGGTAAAAAGCCGGTTTGACAATTATTCTGATAACAGATGCTTTTTCATTTTCAAAACCGTCGTTGTTAATGGCTTTAACCTTGAAGAAATATTCGCCGGGATCGAGGTTTGTATATTGAGCGGTGTTGTCGATGTGAGATTTTGAATTCCATTCTTTGTCAAAGCCCAACAGTTTGTATCGATAGGAGTTTAAAAATGATGGTAAAAACTCCATAGCCGAAAAGATAAATGTAATTATGTTTTCGCCTGGGTTTAAAACAACGGTTGGGATTTCTTCGTTGGTTTGTGGTGCAAGCTTTATAGCTTTGCCCATCACGTTAACCTGTGTGAATATTACTTTGTTAACGATCGAATCGATATTTACCTTATCGGGATTAAAAACATTAATTCCCAATTGTGAGCCAAGGTATATCAAGTTGTTTTCTGAATCGAAATAACTTGACGACATGTTATTGATATTACTTAACAGCCCGTTGTGTGTGAAAAAACTGTAGGCATTTTTAAAGTCATTTTTAAGTGCTGTTATTCCACTTTGTTCTGTAATCCATTGGTTGTTAGTATTGTCGACAATAATGGATTGAACAATGTTCGAAGATATCCCGTTCTCTTTATTTAATATTTGGTATTGACCATTATCAATGTCGTAACAAAGAGCACCTAGCCCCGAAGTAGACAGCCATAGTTTCGAAGGTTTTTCATAGTACAGGTCATTGATCCGTATATTTTTTAGCCTAGAGGTTTTATCATCATTAGATATGATTGGTGTTAATATGTCGTTTCGCAAATCAAGCTTATACAATCCAGATCCTACATTGGCAATCCAAAGCGACGAGTCAATAATTTCGAGATCGAAAATTGAATTTCGGTATTGATCATTCATATCGAAATCAATGTCCTTTATTTCAAGTGTTTTTTTGTTCATTTTTTTTATGCCGCTTCCCCAAGTACCAGCCCAAACGTGATCATTGGTTTCGGCTAGTGCAAAAACTGCTGTCCAATCGGACCAGTTAAAATCGAATGATGTAAATTTTTCGCTCACTGGGTCAAAGTGTTGAATAAACTTACCGTCGGTACCAATCCAAATAGTGCCATCGTTGCTTATTTTGAGTGTTAATATAAAGTTGGTGGCTAAATCCTTGTTTTGTTTTGTGCTGTATTGTTTAAATACTTTCGTTATTGTGTTGTATTTCCAAAGGCCTTGACCTCGTGTTACAAACCATAGGTTTCCTTGTTTGTCCTTATCAATTGCCTGTACGTCGATGCTTTGGTAAGCGTTTGGTGTGGCCGATTCAGTCAGTAGGTTTTGAATTATTGGTTTATTTAGCGACAATAGTGAAACCCCTGCATTACGGTGTGCCAGCCATAAAACGTTCTGATTGTCGAGGTATGAAAAATTGATATTGTTTGAAACCAAGCTGTTAGGTTCGCACTTGTTTTCGGTATACCATTTTTGAATTTGTAAGTCCTGATTTAATATACATAAGCCATTTTCCCAGCAACTAACATAGATATTGTCATCCTTATCTTTGATCATGTGCGAAATAGCTGTTTGGTTCAAGTGATATTCGTTGTAAACCAATATTAGCTCATTGTCGTTGTGCTTGTTTACCTCGTAAAATCGACCTCCCCATGTAGCAGTAATAATTCGTCCGTTTAAAAGCTGAATGAGTCCGCGTACTGGTCCAAGATTAGTTGCTTTCCCCTGTTGTTCTTTTGGAGAACAAAACAAAACAACATCGGTTTTGGTGTTAATTTTATAAATACCATTGCTATCATAATCGAAACCAACCCAAATATTATTTTCCTTATCGCAAAGTAAGGTGCTGATATTGGTGTTGTGTGGGTCGCGAGGGTCGAGTTGGTACTTTTTAAATGTATCATTCAATTTGTTATAGCAATATAGTCCATGTCCAGTGGTGCCAATCCATAAATTACCCGATTGATCTTGAGTTATTACCGAAACATTAAACCCATCAAATGAATTGTTATTTGAATTAAACCGAATAAATGAGTCGTTCTTCCTGTCGTACAAATTCAAACCGCCACCAATAGTGCCAATCCACAAATCGCCATCGTTATCTACAAATAGAGATTTAATAAAATTGGCTGAAATTGTTAAGGAGTCGGCCGGATTGTTTAGGTAGTTTTTAACTGAATATCCATCGATCCGGTTCAGTCCGTTTACAGTTCCAACCCAAACATAGCCCTGGTGGTCACGAACTATTGATTCAGTAATGTTATTGGTCAGTTTATTATTGTTGCTGCTAAAATTGACGAATTTATCGTTAAACCCATATAGAGATATAGTTAACAGATGAAAAATCAGCACAATTAATAAGCTTTGCTTCATAGTTTGTTTATAATAATCTACAACTTAATCCAAAAGTTAATAGCCGCATGTTGAAGTTTGAAAATTACTGATTTTATTGCTTAACGGCAAAGAATATTTTAATTAATTAATTGAGTTAGATTATTAAGAGATTTGCTGTTTGTAATTGGTTGATGGCTAATGGCTGATAGTTGCTTTTTATTATCCTTCATCCGTTTTTTGTAATTTGTTGTTTTTTTGTCTGTTATCTGTTATCTTTCATCTTTTTATCTGTTATCTGTTATCTGTTTTTTGTAATTTGTTTGAAAAATTATACCATGAAGCTTTATATTAAAAATATGGTTTGCAATCGTTGTAAAATGGTTGTAGAGACCGAGTTGAAAAAACTTGGATTGAATTTAATTTCAGTCGAATTGGGCGAAGTTTCTATTCGGGAAGACTTAAACGATATTCAGAAAATACAAGTAGACACAATGCTTCAAGGTTTTGGTTTTGAATTGATCGACGATAAAAAAAGCCTGTTGATAGCACGAATTAAAACCTTGATTATTGAACTGGTACATCACCATAACAATGAATTAAAAACTAACTTGTCCAATTATCTTGTCGCAAAATTAGTACACGATTACTCTTATATTAGCACCCTGTTTTCCGAAATTGAAGGTACTACCATTGAGCAGTTTTTTATTGCACAAAAAATCGAAAGAGTAAAAGAGTTACTGGTTTACGATGAGTTTTCGTTGAGCCAAATCGCCAATCAACTCCATTACTCAAGTGTAGCACACCTGAGTACTCAGTTCAAAAAAGTTACCGGACTTACTCCCAGCCATTTCAAAAATATTCGCAATCAAAAGCGAAAACCCCTCGATGAGGTATAAATCATGTAAATCTTTTCCATAATAATGTAAGACATTAAAGTCGTTTTCTTCTCACCTTTGTTTTATTAATTAATGATGTTGATTACGCGCCACTAATCGAAGTTTTTATATGTATTTGGGCAGGGCAGTGATCAAATATCGTTTTAAAGTCGATTTTATGAAAGACAATACAAATAAAAACAAAGGCTCAGCTTTTCAAAATTTACAGGTTGGAAAAGTGCATCCGGCAAATAGTTTAAATATAAAGCCGGGCATAGCTGGTAAAAAAATGACGATTGGTTCAGTAAAAATGGCTCCTGTAAAACGAGAATCGGAAGGGGTAAAACAAGCAATCGAAAGCGGAATGAAAGTATCGAAAACAATATTTCCGGTGCTAAATATGAGCTGTGCATCGTGCGCAGCCAATATCGAACGCATTATTGGCGAACAGGAAGGGGTACTTAATGCTTCAATTAATTTTGCTTCGGCAAGCGTAATGGTCGAATATTTTCCATCAATTATTCGACCTGCCGATTTTAAAAAAGCAGTTCAAGCTGGTGGTTACGACTTAATGATTGAACAAACGAAGCACCAACAAGATCAATTGGACGATATTCATCGCAAAAAATTCATATTGTTACGCCAACGTACCACGGGTGCCGTTTTACTATCCTTACCTGTTGTTGTTATTGGGATGTTTTTTATGAACATGCCTTATGCCAATTTAATAATGTGGGTTTTAACCACGCCGGTATTGGCACTGTTTGGCCGCGATTTTTTTGTTAACGCTTGGAAACAAGCTAAACACCTTAAAGCCAACATGGATACCCTGGTTGCTTTAAGTACCGGAGTGGCCTATTTGTTCAGTGTTTTTAATACCCTTTTTCCCGATTTTTGGCACAGTAAAGGTTTGCAGTCCCATGTTTATTTTGAAGCGTCGGCCGTTGTGATCGCCTTTATTTTGTTGGGAAAATTGCTCGAAGAGAAGGCAAAGGGCAATGCATCAACAGCCATTAAGAAATTGATGGGATTACAGCCTAAAAAGGTTACTATTATTAAAAATAATGGCGAACAGCTTGAAATAGAGATTGAAAATTTACAGACAAACGATGTGGTTAAAGTTAAACCAGGTGAGCGAATTGCTGTTGATGGTATGGTGGTAAGTGGCAACTCGTATGTTGACGAAAGTATGTTGAGCGGCGAGCCGGTACCAGTTTTAAAACAGCTTGGTGATAACGTTTTTGCGGGTACAGTGAATCAAAAGGGTAGTTTCCAATTTCGGGCATCGAAGGTGGGCGCCGATACTTTGCTGGCGCAAATAATACGTACAGTGCAAGATGCTCAAGGCAGCAAAGCGCCAGTGCAAAAGTTGGTCGATAAAATTGCGGGCGTTTTTGTGCCCGTGGTGATGGGGCTTGCCTTATTGGCTTTTGGGCTTTGGTTTGTTTTGGGCGGTGAGAATGGTTTTACCCACGGAATAATGGCATTGGTTACCGTTTTAGTAATTGCTTGTCCTTGCGCTTTAGGCTTAGCAACGCCCACCGCGATTATGGTTGGGGTGGGTAAGGGAGCTGAAAACGGAATTCTTATTAAGGATGCACAGAGCCTTGAGCTGGCTCAAAAAGTGAATGCAGTGGTTCTGGATAAAACAGGTACCATCACCCTTGGAAAACCATTACTCGAAAACGTTGAATGGCTGAATAATGACGATGGTTCGAAAAACATTCTTTGTAGTATCGAGAATTTGTCGGAACACCCCTTAGCCGAGGCGGTTGTGAATTATTTTAGCAGTGTAGAAATGGTCACGGTTATGGAATTTGAAAGTCTGACCGGAAAAGGAGCGAAAGCATGGTATGGCGGGCAATATTATTTTGTGGGTAACCATCGATTAATTATCGAGAATAATATTCATGTTG
>DATERL010000046.1:0-28298 GCA_035271585.1 Prolixibacteraceae bacterium | reverse complement strand
TTCGACTTCCAAACGAAAGCCCTGGAATAAAACGTAAATCGAGATTTTCTTTTAATCTTAAATTAGTCACAATCCCAACAGTAAAACCAGGCATAAGTCCCGAAACATCGGCGCGAACAGCATAAGCAACCGAATCGAGCTCAGTTAAAAAAGACGGATCGACACCCATTTTATCGAAATTCGGATTATCGAATAAGGTATTATAATGCGAAAAGCCTAAATCGAGCGTATTGACACCAAGCGTGAACCCAAAATGAATCTTCTTATCGTCGAAAGTGGTTAAATTCGGGATACCCCACATTTGCGAATAGCTGCTTAAGCTGATGATAAAAAGCAATAATATAACAATATACCTTTTCACGTTCATTCTTTATTTCAATAACTAAGGAAAAATATTTTTATTGTGATATAAGGCTTAAACAATTAGCGTTTTCCCTCAATAATAAATAGTCAATTAAAAATTACACAATGGCTTGCTTATGGCCGATATAAATGGTCGCAATTCCGAAACTTAGTGAGATATAACTGCAATTAACAAAACCGCATTTCTCAAAAACATGAATAAAACTTTTTCCATGCGGAAATGCTTTGATCGACTCTGGTAAATAGTGATAAGCATTTTTATCTTTTGAAATTAGTTGACCAATTAAGGGTATCAAAGTAAACGAATAGAAATGATACAGTTGTTTAATTGGGAATACCTTGGGCTTAGAAAACTCAAGCACAAATAATGGTTGGTCGTTTTTCAAAACGCGGCCTATTTCGGTCAACCCCTTTTCAAGATTTTCAAAATTACGCACTCCAAAAGCCACCATGGCAGCATCAAAAGTGTTACTATCGAAATTAATTTGCTCGGCATCGCCAACCAATAATTCAATCCGCTCCTCAAGATTCTTTTTAATCACTTTTTGCTTACCAACCGCAATCATTTCGCTGGCCAAGTCGATGCCTACAATTTTTTGTGCACCGGTTTTTATTCCCATAATCGCCAAATCGCCGGTTCCGGTTGCCATATCGAGTAATACTTCGGGGCTGTAGCTTGTGATTTCACGAATTAGGCGTTTTCGCCATAAAACATCAATTCCAAATGATAAAAAGTGATTCAAAAAATCATAACTACGGGCAATATTGTTGAACATTGCCCGTACTTCGTTTTTTTTATCCGATTGAATAGGATATTGTTTTACCAATTTGAACTATTTTATAATGGATTCGACATTTTATCGATGTAACCAAACGACTCGTCATCGATTCGTATTTCACCTTTAGTGACATGTCCTAAAGTGAAGAAAGGCACTTTTTGTTCAAACATATAATCAACAAAATCATCTTCAAAATCGGAGTTAACACCAACAATTACACGCCCCATTGATTCGCCAAACAGGAATGAATCAACTCGGGTTTCGCCAACCGTTGTTATATCAAAACCTAAACCATTGAGCCAACCAGCCCTAAGCAAAGTGAAAAATATACCTCCTTTAGCCACCGGACCGGCACTCATTACCAAATTTTTCTGAATAAGCTCTTCAACTGTTTTTAGTAGTTTAACTTCGAAATTCAAATTAAATTCGGGAAGTGGTGAATTGGTAAGCCCATGGTAAAACTCAAGATAGTCGGAAGTGGCAATATCATCAGACACGCGTCCAAGCAAATAAATGATGTTCCCTTTGGATTTAAAGCCCGAATTCATAGGTTTAACGCTCATGTTATCGTTTTTAGGCATTATGCCCAATAGGGTAACAATAAGTGTTGGTGTTTGAACTCCATGTTCACCAAAATAATCAAAACGAATTTTTCGATCCGAAATCTTAAGGTTATAGGCGTTAGCAGCATTGTGCAATCCGTTTTTAATACCCGAAGCAATAAAATTACCATTGGGATCGGTATAATTAATATGGTAGAGCAACGCAGTTATAGCAAGAGGCTTAGCACCATAGCAAACCATTTTTCGGGCTGCTCTCGACACTAAAATCTCGGCTGCTTTTTGCGGATCGTTTTCGAGGTGATGGTGCATGGCGTGAGTTGTCATCGAAATTAATGAAGTACCATTTTCCAACTCAACTATTCCCGATTCGTTGATTTCATCATCTTTTAAATTATTAAAATCGATATTCCCCTCGGTAAAGTCGTTAAAATAATTTAGTGGCGATAGATTAGGATTTACCATCAAACTGTAAATCACATCGCTAATATCTTCTGGCTCTGGTATTTGATTAATATCAAACTCTTCGTTATTATATTCTTGTTTCATACTATTAGTTTTATGATTGAACAAATTTAATCAAAGCATTGTAATTTATTAAGAACAATTGTAAAGTAAATAAAATCATTCAATTTTCGCTCAATAAAACATATCTTCGTGTATTAAAATTATTGTTGTCCGGTTATAATAAAACAATCTCTGATGTTTACCAGACAACAAATTACTAAAAAATAAAACTATGAATCAAATAGCTTTAATCACCGGAGCCACATCGGGCATAGGCAGGGCAACGGCTAAAATGTTAGCTGCAAATAATTTTAACGTAATTATAACCGGACGCCGTTCAAAAAAGCTAGAGGAGCTGGAAGAGGAAATTTTAAAATCGACAAATGCCGAAGTATTTTCATTAAATTTTGATGTAAGGTCGAAAACAGAAGTTGAAGAAGCTCTCCACTCCCTACCCAATGAGTGGAAAAACATTTCGGTTTTGATTAATAATGCAGGGCTTGCAGCCGGACTTGATCCAATTCAAAATGGATCGTTAGCCGATTGGGAAGCGATGATTGATACCAACATTAAGGGTTTGCTGTATGTTACAAAAATTGTATCGCATACCATGATAGAAAATAAGCGGGGCCATATTATCAATTTATCATCGATTGCAGGAAAAGAAGCTTACAGCAATGGCTCGGTTTATTGCGCTACCAAACATGCCGTTGAAGCAATTTCGAAAAGCATGCGCCTCGATTTACTGAAATACAATATTAAAGTGGGCACCATAAGCCCTGGAATGGTTGATACCGAATTCTCGCTGGTACGGTTTCATGGCGACGCACAAAAAGCAAATAATGTGTACAAAGGGATGACACCATTATATGCCGAAGATATTGCTGAAACCATTCTTTTTATGATAACCCGCCCCGACCACGTCAATATCGACGATATTTTAATTATGCCAACTGCACAAGGATTATCAAGGGATGTAGTTCGGAAAGAATAGAGAGGGAGACAAAAGACAAAATAACAGATTAAAGATTATAGACTACAGATTATAGATTATTATTTAATGCCGTTTGATTAAGAAATGAAGGAAATTCCTATTGCAAACGGATTGCTTCGCTTCGCTCGCAATGACGATTTAGGCTGGGGCAATGGGTGTGTGTTAACTAAACGACATTAGATCATTATTGACCATTCAGTCGGTTTGTTTTTCAATACGTATTTTGTTCAAAAGAATAGTTTTATACCGATTAGCCAACAAAATGTCGCGTATATTCGCTACGCTCTATAATCTCCTTTGTTGGTCTATCGGTATTGGTTTTATAGTTATCAATTATCCCCAGGGTTAATCCAGATGTACATCGGGACGGGCAATTCATCCTGTTTTGAACTGAAATTCTACCCTTTTTTAGTGCGACTGAATAGTTACTAAACAGCTTATTGATGTTTATTTTAAACAATTCAGTTGCGGAAATAAGGGTTAAACTTTTTTAGTTTATTTTTACTTTGCTATATTGACCAATTTATTAGTGTATAGAATTTTAATAAGTTGCGTTCTTTTGTTGTGTTACTTTTTTTTAAAGAAAAATTTATTATAATATTACAATACGATTTTTATTCTTTACTACCAATTATAAAACTTTAAACTCATGAAAATCATCAGTCGATCTAAATTTTTAAAAATAGCATTGTCTATTTTCTTTGTTGTATTCGTTTCATTTTTGCAACCATGTATAGCACAAACCGCAACTGTTCCATCGGTTGGCGATGGCTCAGAATCAGATCCTTACCAAATAACTACTTGGGAAAATTTGTACTGGATAAGTCAAAACACAGCTGAATGGGATAAGTACTTTATCCAAACCACTGATATTGATCTTTCAACTGCCAATCCTGCTATAAACACATGGGATAGCAACAAGGGATGGCCGATGATTGGTTCTTATACCTCATTACAGACAAACACTCCATTTACTGGTAGTTATAACGGCAATGGCCATACGATTAGCGAACTATACATAAATAGGTCGTCAACCGATGGTGTTGCCCTCTTTGCTTATACCGAAGGTGCATCTATTCAAAACTTAGGCTTAGTTAATGTTGCTATTGTGGGTAACGAATTTGTAAGTGCATTGGTTGGTAGAACAGGTTTATCAACTTCAATTAGTAATTGTTTTAGCACTGGTTCTATTTCTTCTGACAGCTATTATGGTTATGTTGGTGGCTTGATTGGATATCATTCAGGATCCTCTTCAATTCTCAATAGTTATAGTAAAGCCAGTATAACAGGAACACGCTCAGGTGGTACGCAAAGCTTGGGTGGTTTAATAGGGGGAGCTCATACTTCAAGTGTAACAAATTGTTATAGCACTGGTGCAGTAAGCGGCGGATTAGATTATTTTGGGGGATTGATTGGTTACAGTATAGCCACTATCACGAATTGTTTTTGGGATACTCAAACCTCAGGGCAAACTACAAGTTCTGGTGGCGCAACAGGAAAAACTACAGATGAGATGCAAACAGCTTCGCTTTTCATACAAGCCGATTGGGATTTTATGGATGAATCCGTAAATGGGGAGGATGATTTATGGGGTATCAACTCACAAAAAAATGACGGCTATCCTTTTCTTGCCTGGCAAGGTTATTTAAATGATGCCGAACTACGCTTGTCCACCGAACAGGTAAGCGATATTTCCACAGCAAAGCTTTCGGCAACAGCAAATGGAACAATATACTCGCTTGGGGCATCAGCAGCCACTCAATATGGTGTGTGTTGGAATACCACAGGAAGCCCAACATTGTTGGATAGCCATACCGAAAATGGAACTCCTTCGACAGGCAGTTTTACATCCCAAATGACAGCATTAACGCATTACGAGGTCTATTATGTAAGGTCTTATGCAACTAATGGTAGTGTAACGGTTTATGGCAACGAAGTTTCTTTTGCAATGATTAGTGCTGTTGCACCATCGGTTGGAATCGGCACATCTTCATCTCCATACGAAATTGCAAACATTGAAAATTTATTGTGGTTATCCGAAAATCAAAGTGTATGGGGTAACGGTAAATATTTCAATCAAACGACTAATATTGATGCATCTGTTACACAATTTATAGACGAAGGTCGTGGCTTTTCGCCAATTGGAATATACAATTTGGATGCCTTTCAGGGAAACTACAATGGACAAGGTTATACTATTGACGGTTTATACATTAATCGTACAGAACATGATTATAATGCACTGTTTGGTTCTTTAAATAGTAGTGCTATCATTCAAAACTTAGGACTAACCAACGCCGATATTTCGGGCAAAGGTGTAGCTGCATTGGTAGGGTGCGTTTATTCGAGCTACGTAACCATCAACAATTGTTACGCTACGGGTAGTGTCACATCAATAGATGGTTATACTGGAGGGCTTGTTGCTTATTTGGCTTATGGCACAATGAGTAATTGTTACAGCAATGTCGCTGTATTGGGATTATCTTATTCTGGCGCATTAGTTGGTCGTATTCAGGGGGGAGAAGCTTATAATAGCTATTCATTGGGAAGTATTAGTAAAACACCCGAATCGACAAGTATTAGTTATGTGGGAGGTTTCGCTGGGGCTATCGATGCTTCTGCGGTGGTCAGCAATTGCTACTCAATTGCCAGTGTCGGTACTGGAAATGATGTTGGTGGTTTTGTCGCTTACTATAATTCTTCAACCCTTACCAACTGTTTTTGGGATACCGAAACTTCGGGACAGGCTACAAGTTATGCCGGCACCGGTAAAACAAGTGCCGAAATGAAAGTTTATCCCTTATTTTACAGCAATAGTTGGGATTTTAAAGGGGAAACAACAAATGGTACAAATGGAATATGGAATATTGGAAATGATCGAAATGACGGTTATCCTTATCTCAACTGGCAATATCCTGATGACCCTACTATTTTTTTAACCTGGACAGGGAATACATCAACAGACTGGGATAATACAGAAAATTGGAATTACGAGATTATTCCTACAGAAATCAATCATGTAAGCATTCCTAATGTTAGCAATGCCCCACAAATAAATACGGTGCAAAATTGTAACGACTTGGTGCTTGAAAGTGGAGCTTTACTCACAATAAATCCCACTGGAATACTCAATGTTAGTAGCACACTTACCAACAATGCCGGTTCTGAAGGTTTGGTTATCAGTTCTGATGAAAACGGTACCGGCAAACTGCTTAACAATACGCCCGGTGTGGAGGCAACCCTTGAACAATTTATTACTGACGATGGCTGGCATTATATAAGTTTTCCGTTTACTGAGAATATTACATTAATGCCCTCTTTTAAAGGTTTTTGGATTACCGAAAACGATGAAAATACAGCAACAAGTGGTGTTGAATCGGGTTGGTCATATTTAACGGGTACCGACCATATTGTTTCGGGAAAGGGTTACGGTTTTTACCACAATTTAGATACCACCATTACCATAAATGGCACCTTGAATACCGGTGAAAAAGTTGTTAATACGACCTTTGGAGGCGAAGGATGGAATCTTATTGCCAACCCTTACCCATGTACTATTGACTGGGAAGAAGTGAATGAAAACCTGACCAACGTGAATGATGCAATTTATTTATGGAATCCTACTTTATCAGGTGATAATAAATATGGCCGCTACGGTACTTATAATGATGGTATTGTTGTTAACGGTCAAACACAATATATTTCTCCCATGCAAGCTTTTTTTGTAAAAGCAACGGCAGCCGGTTCGCTTACCTTTACCGATGCTGCTAAAACCACCGAAGCGTCTACTTTCAAAAGCGCAGTGGTACAAAGTGTTATGCGTTTAGAATTACGCGATGGTCAGGGCTATTCCGACGAGTCGGTCATTCGCCTTCATCCGGCTGCCACCGAGAACTTCGATGGTCACCTTGATGCCTACAAGCTGAAGGCCAATTCGCTTGCCCCACAGTTGTACAGTGTTTACAACGGGCATGAGTATGCTATCAACTCGCTGCCCAAAGTGAGCGAAGAAACGATAATACCGCTTGAGCTAATGGTCAAAACTACAGGTAAACACACTTTGGCTTTAACCGAACTGAATGCTTTCAATTATGCCTACCCACTTGTATTGCTCAACGGTGGAGGTGAAGTGCTAGCTTACCTCGAAACTGAAGACTATACCTTCGAGGCCGAAGCCGGTCAAACACTGCAACTGTCTCTTGCCTTTTCTAATGTTGTTTTGGTCAACGAAGCATTACAACAAAACCTGTTCATTGTAGGAGAAAACCAGCAAATACTTATTGGTCGTATGGCTCACGTGCCCAGCGAGGTTTCTGTTTACAACGTGAGTGGACAAATGGTTTATCACAAGCGCAATGTTGAAACCAACGAATTGTTAATACCCCTAAATAAACATGGAGTTTATTTGGTGAAAATACAACCCAAAAAGGGTAGCTTATTCATCGAAAAAGTGATGTTGAAATAATGAGAAAATGAATGGTAATTACGTAAAAATAAGAATAATGAAAACAAAAATAAAACACATCGTAACAACTGTAATGTTTATCATGATGAGCGCCGCTGCCATAGCTCAGCCCTTGCCACCTTCAACACCAAATGGAAACTCGGTTCCTGTGGGCGGGTCAGTCGTGATTCTTTTTATAGTAATGGCAGGTTTGGGGTTTAAACAATTGTTAAAGAATCGAAAGCTTGAATAAGCGAATGATAAAGATTTTGCAATTTCGGTGTTGTAAATAATTAACGGATCACTTCATATTTTTGAGAGGAAGCATCTATTAAATATAAATATTTGATAATCTGAATAAGAAAAAAGGGATACCTGCAAGCCCTCTTTGGGTCGCTCTAAATGCTTTTATTTTTGCATTAAATGATTCTGCCGATGCATTGGTGTTCCTTCAATCAAAGGAATTCAGGATATTCGGATAATGGGTATATATTGTTGTAGATATAGTGTTAAATGATTTGAATTCAGATTCTGTTACATCGTTAAACCATTTGGCTAGTTTTACATAAGCAACTCCTTTGACTTTGGTGTGGGAGAAAATTATCCTCAATGAATGAGCTAATGAGTAAGCCTTCTTTAAATCGGGATACTGGTCACCTACTGAGCTACTGAATAAGGTCAATTATATATTGTCTCGATTTATGGGATTTGATTTCGGCTTCACGGTGTTGGGCGTCTTCCTTTTTTTCGTACTCCTCGGAATAAACTAATTTCCAAGGGATGCCACGGTCGGTGTACTTGCCTTTTTTGCGATTGTGTTCTAACAACCTACGGTCAATATCATTGGTATATCCGGTATAATAATGATCGATCTTTTCAGAATATAAAATGTAAGTCGTGTACATAGTAGCAAGCATTGGGGGTAATAACAAAAAAGGAGAACCTTACGATTCTCCTTTTTGTGACTCAGCTGGGGCTCGAACCCAGGACCCCATCCTTAAAAGGGATGTGCTCTACCTGCTGAGCTACTGAATCAATATTTTTTTGAACTTCTAAACAGAACCCTTTGCCTGTATGGCTTCTGTTATATACCCTTATTGTTTCAAAGGCGGTGCAAAAATACAAGTATTTTTTAAAGCTCCAAATTTTTAAACTCTCTTTTTTATGATTTTTTTCTATTCAATAGAAGAATGGAAATATCGCCACTATATAGCTCCCTAGTTTGCAATTAATTAAACTGTATTTTTCAATGCCAAATTACTATATAATTTTTTTAAAAAAAAGCCTTTCATCGTTTTTTCCTTTCATATTGTATGCTTTATCGGCTTATTGCTTGCCACTTTATGTTAATAGGGCTAAGCAATGAGTAATTCTGTTTCCTGTTCATCTTTCAACATTTTTTCAATTTTGTTCATCATTAACATGCGCTTATTTTCCATTTGCTGGTTTCGATTGCGAAGATAATCAAACGACAAAGGCGAAAATTCTTCAATTTGAAGGGCATATTCAACACCAACTGTTTTTGAATTTAAAGCAATTGCTTCCAACATAAGCATCTGAACACTTTTCGACATTATTCCTTTCATGCCATCTTCATTTTCAAATTGAAAACAACTAACACCACTTAATACCTTGTTAGTAAACGAAACCGAACGATTGAAAACCTCTTCAAAAGTATTATTCTCAGCAGCGTGGGTAAAAAAAGTTTTCACACCAGCGATAGAATCTTCTTTAACATCTTGAATATCATCTACAAACTGCAAAAAAGCTCCAAAACCAAAGCAAAACCGTTCTTGATCCTTGTTAAGATTTCCATTAATCAAATACCCATCGGCTAACACCGAGGTTCCTCCTTTTTCGATACAAATTTCGAGTAATTCTTTCTCGGTAAGCGCATTACTATTTACCAGCAAAATACTGCGGGTTTGAGCATCGTGAATGGCCAACAAGCTCTCGTAAACCTTGGGGAACTGCTCGCGATCCCAATCGCTTTCGATAAGTTCAACCAATTCGAAAATTTGTTTTTCGAGCCGGTTGGCGGGAACAACACCTTTTGTTCCATCAAGCTTTTGTCTAAACCGTTTACTAAACTCAATTTTATCGGGTTTACTAACCGTTGGGTCGTCGAGATAATTATCGCTGTAGGGATAAAGCATACTATAGGCAAAAACCGAAGGCGAAACCGAGGGTTCCATGCCCATGAGCAGTTGCAAAGTATTTACTATCCATAAATTCCTGCTGGCCTGAAAAACATCTTCAATTTTAACGGCAGGATCGAACTGACGGGCCATTTTAAAAAAGGATTTAGTTATCTCCACAAAACGAATCGACTGAAGAATCTTTAACTCTTCAACCGAAAAACGAAACACGTGTTTCATCAATGCTCCAAAATTCGCTTCAATTTGTTGCATTAAATCCCGGCGCTTTTCACTGTCGAACTTTCTTAGCTCAAGCGGGTCTGCTTGTTCTTTTACTAAAGCGTTAAACCGTAAACTATTTTCAATTTTCTGCTCCGGAGTGTAAGCACTACCACCATAAGGAAACAAATTGGCCGATTGCTTCCACAATGCCATAAAATCATCAACTTGTAAAGCTACATTCATATTCTTTTACTTAATATTGCAGGTACAAAAAAGTTGAAAAATATTGGTCTCACATCGAACAAAAAGGCTAATTGCCTCTTTTTACCTGTAAACGGTACTTTTTTATCAATAAAAGTAAAAATCTAAATAGCAGAATAACATGAAAGCAACAAAAAAAATAAAGAATTTTTTACGAACCACACTTATTGGTAGTTTAGCAGCAATTCTCCCCTTGGGCTTAATCATTCTTCTTTTTAGGTGGATTATTGTTTTAATTGAACGTTATCTCGAACCCTTAGTTAGTCTTTTCGAAACCCGAACACGTATTGCAACCTTCGTTGTTTATCTAATAATAGTCATTGCTATCGTTACCCTCTTTTTCTTTTTCGGACTTTTTATACGAACACGCTTTGGAAATTTAATTCTAAGACACTTCGAAAACAAATATTTAATGAAAATTCCCGGATACAAAACTGTTCGCGAAATAGTTCAACAGTTCTTTGGCAATAACCGCTCTTTTTTTTCCGAAGTAGTATTAGTCGATATATATGATTCGGGAACATTAATGACTGGCTTTATCACCGATTATCTCGAAATCAATGACTATATAACGGTATTTGTTCCCACCGGCCCAAATCCCACTTCGGGGAATATTTACCACGTACCCAAAGAAAAAATAAAACGAAGCAGTATTCCAGTTGAAGTTGCCGTTAAAACCATTATCAGTTGCGGTGCAGGTTCATCAGCCGTTTTTGAAGCAGCCGAAATCGAAAACGCCAAAAGCCATTGATCGGGCTAACTATATGGTGTGATTTTTTAATTCCTTATTTATAAAAAGTCTTAATAAGAATAAAAACTTCAATTAGTTTGCTATTTTTGTGGACTAAAAAATAGCGACATTGCTCACATTACGCGACATAGAAAACGGTAAAACCGTTGTGATTAAGAGGGTTTATGGCCGTAGTAATTTTCGCCGACGAATTTCAGAAATGGGATTTGTAAAGGGCAAGAAAGTTACGGTATTAAAAAATGCTCCCTTCCGCGATCCCATCGAGTATGAAATAATGGGCTATTTTATTTCGCTTAGGCGAAGCGAAGCTGCCCTTATCGAGGTCATGAACGACCACGAAGCCGCAGTTTACCAAGACCGTTTCAACGGCACATTAACGTTTGATATAAAAGCACAAAAGGAAGCAAAACCGCACAAAGAGCTTCGCGTAGCATTTGTTGGAAACCCCAACTCGGGTAAAACGTCGATATTTAATGCTTTAACCGGAAAACACGAACACGTGGGAAACTACACGGGCGTAACTGTCGATGCAAAAAAAGCGAAGACTAAATTCAAAGGTTATGTTTTTCACTTTACCGATTTACCCGGAACCTACTCTTTATCACCCAACTCGCCCGACGAGATTTTTGTGCGCGACTCCCTGTTAAAAGAACATCACGACGTGGTGATTAACGTAGTTGATTCGACCAACCTCGAACGCAACCTATACCTAACCACGCAGCTAATTGACATGGACATCCCCATCATTATTGCATTAAATATGCAGGATGAAATGAAGAAAAGTGGCGAAGTGCTCGATACCGATCAATTTTCCAGAATTACCGGAATCCCAACAGTATGGACAATCGGAACCAAAAAAACTGGCAGCGAGGCACTGTTGAATAAAGCCATTGAAGTGGCAGAAAACATTGAACCCGACCAACGCCACATCCATATCAATTACGACACCGAGCTCGAAAAATCGATCAATACAGTTCAGAAAAAAATTTGGCAATCGAAAAATTATGTCCGCGAATTTTCTTCCCGCTATTTTGCCTTGCGCTTACTCGATAATGACGAACACACCAAAGAAAATATCAGCTATCTTGAAAATTCGATAGAAATTATCGAAACAGCTCAACAGGAAATACAACGCCTCGAAAACCTGTTGCACGAAAACACACAAACACTCATTACCGATGCCCGTTATGGTTTTATCAGGGGTGCATTAAAAGAAACACTGAAGCCTTCGTCAAAAGCAAAAAAACAAAACTTCTCTCAAAAAATTGACGAACTGCTGACCGGAAAATACACCGGATTCCCATTATTTTTGCTCTTACTCTGGATCATGTTTCAGACCACTTTTAAGTTGGGGCAATACCCAGCTGAATGGATTAACTTGAGCGTGAGCTGGCTTGGCAACATAGTGGGGAACTTATTACAGAGCGGTCCGGTCAGAGATCTCATTGTTGATGGCATATTTGGAGGTGTCGGTGGTGTTTTGGTTTTTCTACCCAACATTGTCATTTTGTTCTTTTTCATTTCATTAATGGAAGACACGGGTTACATGTCGCGAGTAGCGTTTATTATGGATAAACTCATGCACCTGATTGGCTTACACGGCAAATCGTTTATTCCCTTAATAATGGGTTTTGGGTGCAATGTGCCCGCCATTATGGCAACCCGCACCCTCGAAAACCGAAGCGACCGAATACTGACTATTTTAATTATCCCATTCATGTCGTGCAGTGCTAGGCTTCCGGTTTACATATTAATTGCTGGTGCAATATTTCCAAAAACTGCCGGGACAGTCATATTTGCCATGTACATGGGAGGCATTGTATTGTCGATATTAACCGCCCTATTATTGAAAAAAACAATATTTAAAGCCAAAGAAGCACCGTTTGTAATGGAATTGCCCCCCTACCGTATTCCCACCTTAAAATCGACACTGCGGCACATGTGGGACAAAGCAAAAGAATATTTAAAAAAGATGGGTGGCATTATTCTTTGGGCATCGGTAATTGTTTGGTTTCTAAGCTATTTTCCACGCACCAACGAAAAAACAGATAATTACCAAAACCAGTTAACCGAGGTGCAAAGCCAAATTTCAACGCTGGCCAAAAACAACAGCAAGCCGGCCAACTTTATGGATGAACTTAAGGCAAAAGAAAACAATCTGCTACACCAGATTACCGAAGAACAACAATACAACTCATACCTTGGACGCACCGGGCGCTTTATCGAACCAGTATTGCGCCCAATGGGTTTCGATTGGAAAATTGGGGTAAGCCTGCTCTCGGGAGTCATAGCCAAAGAAATTGTAATCAGCACGTTGGGCGTGCTTTATTCGAGCGAAGACGATGGTTCATTAAAAAATGCCATCCAGAAACAGACCCATTTAACAGAAAAACTACAAGGACAAAAAATTTACACCAAGTCAACCTCGCTGGCCTTTTTGGTTTTTGTACTCATATATGTACCTTGTATTGCTGTAATTGCAGCCATTAGAAAAGAAACTGGCAAATGGAAATGGGCTATCTTCAACATCACCTATGCCACTTCGATAGCCTGGATTATTTCGTTTGCCGTTGCAAAAATATCGCCTTTATTTTTTTAATTTTTGTTGAATAATCTACTTTTGCCTCAAGGTTTTAAGTAGCTAGAAGCACTTAAACAAGCTTACATTACTAGTAACTAACAGCATACAAAAAATAAGCGCCATGATATTAAACTCATGCGTTCATTGAAGAAAAGGTCATTGAAGATAAAACAGCTTTTTCATTGTAAATATTAATGAAAAAGCGACCAACAGAAAACTTTCAAAAAGCCTATTTTATAAAAAAGTGTTTGAATGAATAAAAAGCAAAACATCAATACAACAAAAAGTAAACCCGAACTATTAATGCCGGCGGGCAGTATCGAAGCATATTATGCAGCCATTGCCGGTGGAGCCGACGCCGTTTATCTTGGATTAAGCAATTTTAACGCCCGAAAAAGAGCCAATAATTTTACCCCATGGCAAGTTGCTGCAATTGTTAACGATGCCCGTCAAAACGGAGTTAAAATTTACATCACCCTCAACACAGTAATTCGCAACAACGAGCTTAGTGAACTTATTGACACGCTTTTTGTATTGTCGCAAATAAAACCCCAAGCCATTATTATTCAGGATTGGGGCGTTTATTACCTTGCTAAAAAATATTTTCCAGAGCTAAAATTACATGCCAGCACTCAAATGGGCAACCATAACTCAACAGGATTGAGCCATGCTGCAAAAATGGGATTTAAACGCGTGGTTATGGCACGTGAGTTGACCCAAGCCGAAATCGAAAAAATTGCCCACAATCGAAAAACCGAAATCGAACTTTTCGTTCACGGCGCTTTGTGTTATTCGTTCTCGGGAATGTGCCTTTTTAGCAGTTACTTAGGAGGAGCCAGCGCCAACCGTGGCATGTGCGCTCAACCTTGTCGTAGAATTTATTCATCAAACAATACCAAAAACTACTTTTTCAGCCTAAAAGACAATCAACTAATTGACCACCTTCCTTTTCTTGAAAAAATAAAAATCGATTCTCTTAAAGTGGAAGGTCGCTTAAAATCGGCCGAATATGTTTACCAAGTAGCCACACAATATCGCAAAGCGATTGATAATTTATCGAAAATTGAAGAAGCTCGCAAAGCATTAAACTTTGATTTTGGGAGGGAAAAAACCGATTACTTTTTTGGCAAAGATGTTGGAGATGCCATAACCCAATCGGCCAACACAGGTTTATTGATTGGTAAGGTGATTAGCAAAATCGAAAATACGATCAAATTTACCTCAACTTCAGTTCTCGACAACAATTGTAAGCTACGCTTTCGGAATAAAAACAACGACCGTCAAACCGACCTAAAAATAGACCATCTACAGCTTATTGATCAAATTTATCAATTTCAACACAAAGCGAAAGACATTGAAACCGACGATGAAGTTTACCTTACAGGACTTGGTTTCAAATTCGATTCAAAAATTAAAACCGAAGGAATTAAAATTAACATTAAATATCCCGAACAAAAGGCAAGAAACATAAAATCGGCATTAGGAAGCAAAAACCCTCCGAAACAAGGTACAAAAACCTATATTAGAATTGACCAGCTCAACATATTACAAAAACTAAACCCTGCCGATTTTGAGGGTATAATTCTAAACATTAGCCACACCGACCTTGAAACATTAAACCTTGAATTACCATTTTTTCAACAAAACAAACGAAAAACATGGATCGAGTTGCCCAAGTTTATAGCCGAAGCGAAAATTGATTTTTATCAATCTCAATTAAAACGTATTGCCAAAGCAGGAATAAACAATTTCTCGCTCAGTCAACTATCACAAAAAGAATTATTGCCTGATGGTGCGCGTTTTATGACCAATGAAAATGTATATGTATTTAACGATGCGGCTGCCCGACTAACAAAAGAAGAAGGTGCTTTCAACTTTATTTACCCCTTCGAGAACGACATTGTAAACCTATCGAAAGCAGTAAATCGTAACGGCATTGTTCCAGTTTATTTCACTCCTGCCCTATTTTATTCACGCATGCCTGTTAAGGTTGAAAAAGAAACATTTTTTAAAGATGCCAACGGAAAAGCTTTTTTCAAAATAGTGCGCGACGGTATAACAATGGTTTTACCTGAGCAAGCCGTTTCAATTACGCAATTTAAGCAAAAACTTGAGCGATATGGATACTCGAATTATCTGATTGATATGAGTTTTGATCTCCAGAATAAAAACACACCATCGGCCATCAGAAAAAAACTAATGAACTCCGAAGCAGTAATTACTGGGAATATTTTCAATTTTAAACGTGAACTTAAATAGAGTCCAGTTTTAATTCCGAAGTACTAATCATTCCGGTATAAACCAACTCAGCTGGACCTTTTAGCCAAATATTTTTAAACATATCGCCTTCGCGTTCAAAACTCACCTCTAGCGAACCGCCTTTAGCAGTAATAAAGTAGACCCCCTTGTGTTTACCTTCGCGAGTGGCAGCGCTTAAAGCCGATGCGGTAATACCGGTTCCACAAGCGAGCGTTTCACCCTCAACACCACGTTCGTAAGTATAAACCGTCAGGTGGTTGTCATTTTGTTTCACAAAATTCACGTTTGTTCCGGCTGGCTGAAAACGGGCATCGTACCTCAACTGCCGGCCTTCGATATTCACATCAATAGATTTTAGCTCATCAACAAAATGCACCAAATGTGGAACACCAGTATTTAAAAAATAACCATCAACATACGATTTAACCTCATGCACATTTGTCATTTCGAGCATTATTAACCCTAGATGATCAATTATAGCATGGTGTTCACCATCGAAAGCTAAAAAATGTGCTTCATTATTAATAATACCCAATTTTTTTGCAAAAGCAGCAATGCACCGACCACCATTTCCGCACATTTCAGCTTCTTTTCCATCCGAATTAAAATAAGACATTTTGAAGTCAAACTCTTGGGCTTTGCTTAATGCAATTAATCCGTCCGCTCCAATACCAAAACGGCGATGACACAAGAATTCAATCAGTTTTTCATTTTTCACATCAAATTTCCTATCGCGGTTATCAATCATTATAAAATCATTACCCGCACCTTGGTATTTATAAAATTTCAAATCCATACTAGATTATTTTAATGTTGGAAAATTATTAGCTAAAGTTAACAAAAATAATTGGTTGTGGTTAAAGTATGTTAAACATAGTGTGACAAAACGACATACGTAAACCAATGGAATTGTTTTTGCGTTTCAATGAGACACAAATTTAAAGATAATAACCGTTAAAAATACATATCATGAAAAAAATTCAAAACTTACTTTTTGCAATAATTATTGCTTTAGTTGGTGGATTCACATCACTACTTGTTTACACCACTTATTTTGAAAAACCAAAAATTGTTACCGTTAGCGAACCCAAAGCCGTGCAATATGCAACTTACCCATCGGCTCCACAAGGGCTCGATTTAACTTTGGCTGCCGAAAAATCGGTTCATGCGGTTGTACACATCCAAACAGAATTTGAACGACAAGCATACGGAAGTGGCAATCCATTTTTTGATTTCTTTTTTGGAGACCCGCATCAACAGCAACAGCCGCAAATGCAACAAGCAAGTGGCTCGGGGGTAATCATTTCGAGAGACGGATACATTGTAACCAACAACCACGTAATTGAAAAATCGCAAAAAATTAAAATTGTGTTACACGACAAAAGAGAGTTTGAGGCCGAGTTAATAGGAACAGATCCTTCGACCGATATCGCCTTATTAAAAGTTGATGCCAATAACCTCCCATCAATACAATGGGGAAATTCAGAAGCATTAAAACTTGGAGAATGGGTGTTGGCAGTAGGAAATCCATTCAACCTTACTTCGACTGTAACAGCGGGTATTGTGAGTGCAAAAGCCCGTGGAATTGGGATTATTGGTGACGAGCTTTCCATTGAAGCTTTTATTCAAACCGATGCCGCAGTTAATCCCGGTAACAGCGGCGGTGCTTTGGTAAACACCAGCGGTGAACTTGTTGGAATCAACACAGCAATAGCCTCGCGTACCGGATCCTATTCGGGCTACTCGTTTGCCGTACCAGTAACCATTGTACGTAAAGTTGTTGAAGATTTAAAGGAATATGGCGCTGTGCAACGCGCATTACTGGGTGTACATATACAAACTATAAATGCCGAGCTGGCCAAAAAACTCAAACTCGAAAGCATTGAGGGAGTGCATATTACAAGCATTGAAGAAGGAGGCGCCGCCGAAGAAGCAGGAGTAAAAGAAGGCGATGTGGTGATTTCAATCGACAACATTAAAGTAAACACCTCGACCGAGCTGCAGGAACAAATTAGCAAGTACCGCCCTGGCGATAAAGTAAAAGTTTTAGTAATAAGAAGCAATAAAGAGAAACCTTTTGACATCACCTTACGTAATACTAAAGGTGGAACTGGAATTATAAAAAACGACACGAACATTTTAAGTGCCGAACTCGAAATAGTTGACGAAAATACCATGTCGAAATTGAACATACGCAACGGCTTGGTTGTTTCAAAACTTTACGATGGAAAATTAAAGAATGCAGGCATCAAAGAGGGGTTCATTATTACCCACGTAAATAAACGACCAATTAAAACCGTTCAGGAAATGAACGAAATATTAAAAATGGCGAAGGGAGGAATTTTAATCGAAGGAATTAACAAAAAGGGAGAAGAAGGATACTACGTATTTGGATTGAATTAATAAAACAAATCTAATTATAGTTCTCGTTGTAAAAGGTCGTTTAAGAGATAACTTTTGATTTGTGTATCTTTGTAGTTGAAAAATGAACACCAAACAAAAGGGGTTATTTTGAAAATATTTCAAAACCGAAAAATTCGAGTTCAATGAAATAACAAAAAAGAAAATAATAGGTGAGTTCTACTTCCTTTTATGCAACAAAGTATTCAACCTTTAAAAACAACTTTATTGTTATAAAAGAATAAGATAAACAGAAGACACGAGAAAGGCTTCTGACCGGGTAATTAGAAACTTGGTGGTTATAAATGAGGGATATAATAATAAACAACGAAAAGCAAACATCTTTTGAACTTCATGGCAGCCTCAGTGGTTTGCCACACAACTTATAACTAACCATTAAAAAAGGTTTGAATAAGTGGGGTAAAAACTATATATTTGCGCGTTTTTTGAATAAACATACATGAGACAACTAAAGATTACAAAATCGATTACCAATCGTGAAAGTGCGTCACTTGACAAATACTTGCAGGAGATTGGGAAAGAAGAACTTATTACTGTAGAAGAAGAAGTAGAATTGGCTCAGCGCATTAAAAAAGGCGATCATGCTGCCTTGGAAAAACTTACGCGCGCCAACCTTCGCTTCGTCGTTTCGGTTGCAAAACAATATCAAAACCAAGGCTTAAGCCTACCCGACCTTATTAATGAAGGTAATTTAGGTTTGATAAAAGCAGCCGAGAAATTTGACGAAACACGCGGTTTTAAGTTTATCTCCTATGCAGTATGGTGGATTAGGCAGTCTATTCTTCAAGCTTTAGCCGAACAATCGAGAATTGTGCGTTTACCATTGAACCAAGTGGGTTCATTAAACAAAATCAACAAAGCATTCTCGAAATTCGAACAAGAGCACGAGCGTAAACCGTCGGCCGAAGAATTGGCCGAATGCCTCGATTTACCAGCCGAAAAAGTAGCCGACACCCTAAAAGTATCGGGACGGCACATTTCGGTCGATGCACCTTTTGTCGATGGCGAAGACAACAGCCTGCTCGATGTGTTACCGAATACCGACTCACCCAGTGCCGACAGGGCTTTAATGAATGAATCGCTCGCACGTGAAATTGACAGGGCTTTAACAACCCTCACCGAACGCGAAAGCGACATTGTAAGACTGTTCTTTGGTATTGGCTGTCAGGATATGACACTCGAAGAAATTGGCGAGCGCTTTGGCCTTACCCGCGAAAGGGTTCGACAAATTAAAGAAAAAGCCATACGCCGCTTGAGACACACTTCACGAAGTAAATTATTAAAAACGTATCTGGGATAATTTTAATCTTACGATAAAACTAAAACCGCTTTCACTAATAATGAAAGCGGTTTTTTTTATTATCCTTTATAAATCATTTACAGATCACCTAAGTTCACCCCATAAACGCTTCCCGGTAAAAAAATGCACCCATCTTTCTAAACTGCTGTAATCGCTACGCAATATTTTATAAAGCGCCTAAAAATTACACTTTAATTATTGAATACATCCGAATCTTAACTTGATCAGTATTTACAACAATCACCCTAAAACAGGGTGACGTATTATAAACACAAAGCTACACTAAAACAGATCTAGCAAGCTGTAGGACTTAGGCCTTTTTAGTGTTTCTATTCGAACACCGATCAGAAGTAAAACTGAAATATTAGATTCTCAGGAGCTTTACAGCGAAACGCCGACAGACTCCTAGCCTGCAAGCTCAACAAAAAGTAAATTTTTTGATGTAAAAATGAGAACTTTTCGCATCGAATGAAAAAATAATACATATCTTAGCGTAGTTTTTACACATTAATGATATCTGAGTATGAAACCAAGCATTCACAAATCAATACAGATTAGTTTGTATGGACTTTTTCCAATCATAACTTTTCTATATTTTTATTTTTTGGTTGATACTTCGCTTATCTATTTCAAACAACAACCCATTTTCTTTTTTAATGTTTTCTTTTTTAACCAACACTTGGGAATGCCCGGTGGGATAACCCAATATATATCAATGTTTTTTGCTCAATTTCTGTTTTCAAATTTATGGGGAAGCATTGTGATTGCCCTACTTTTAACGGGAGTGGCTTTTTTAACCAACAAACTGTTTAAAGGTTTTTCGCTAAAATTTGCATACACCACATTTTTAAGCCTTGTTCCTTCTTTAATTTTAGCATTTATATTGAGTGATTATCAAGCCCAACTCAACACCGTAATAAGCTATCTGTTTATTGTTTGTTTTGCTCTTTTGAATATTTACCTATCAAAGTTCAATTTATGGATTAAACTTATATCCATTGTTATTATAAATTTTTTGGCCTTCTATTTATTTGGAGGAATAGTACTTTGGGGTACTGTACTATTAAACATTAGTTACGATTTATTTAAAACTTCCATCCACAATAAACGCTTCACCATTCCGCTAAGTATAATCAGTACTGTAGCTATTGCCTATGTAATCTCAACCCTTTCGCCTTATGTTAACCTCACAAAAGGTTGTAAGGGGATACTTTTCGATATTCCAAAAACATCAATTGCCGCCTTATATTATATATTGTATTTGTATCCTTTTATTGTCATCCTAAAAGCCATCCTTTTTAAAAAATTTACAACCCGACTCAAAAACGAAAACATATTTTCTTCCATCATTCAAATTTCAGCCTTTGCTGCCCTTTGGGTGATTATATTCATTTTTGCACCTCAAAAAGAAGCCCGTCACACAATTGAGCTGCACGATTATGCATCGCAGTTGCGTTGGAATGAAGTTGTTAGTACCGCTAAAAAACTACCATTAAACAACCGCGATGTGTTTTTTGAAATCAACAGGGCTTTATACCACCAAGGGCAACTGCTCGAAAATGGTTTTATGGTACCCCAAATTTACGGAGAACACGGATTAATTTTAACCTCCTATTATAACAGTAAAGTTCTAATGCTATGCAGCGATTTGTATCACGACATGGGTTTCAGCAAGAACTCCTTGCATTGGGCTTACGAAGCACAAACAAAATACCAAATGGCGCCCAACGTCCTAAAACGAATCATTACCGATAACATCATGTTGGGGAATTACCGTGTTGCCGAAAAATTTTTAAACATATTCTCGGCATCGCTTATCCATAAAACGTGGTGCAAATCGATGCGCCATTTTTTGTATAACGATGAAGCCGTTAAACAATGCAAAGAATTCAACAAAAATGCTAAAATATCCACAATCCGCGATTCGTATTCAAACATGCAATACCCACAATTCGATTTAGAATACATACTGAACGAAAACCCGGGAAATAACATGGCACTTGAATATTACATGTTCAATGCTTTACTTCGTCACGACTTCAAAAGCCTGACCTCGAAAATCCAACTTTTTGAACAACAGCATTACAAAAAATTTCCGCGCCACATTGAGGAGGCATTAATTATGCTTGAAGTACTCGACAATAATTTAAAATTCGATACCGGCACTCTTCAAATAAGGCAATCAACTTATAAGCGGTTTGACGACTTTACAAAAATGCTGATCAAATATCGAAAAGAAAAAAGCATAAGCATTAACACGATAAATGAAAAATATGGCAATACCTTTTGGTACTACATCACCTTTAACAGCCCTATTACCAACAAAAGAGAATTTAAGGAGAAAAAAATATAAATGAAAAACAAAATCACCTATATCATACTGGCTTTTACATTAATTACAATGGCAACATTAATTGTTGTATTTAATTTTTTTGTGATGCCTGCCCATTTCGAAGAAACTGAAAAACAAGCTTCAATATTTCCCGAATATCAAGATATAGTAATACCACTGAACATTGCTCCACTAAATTTCAAAATAAACGAACCCGGCAAAAAACAAATTGTTTCATTCTCGACTCACAACTACACCTTTAAAGTTAAAGCCAAAAACGGCAATATCGTAATTCCCCGGCAAAAATGGCGTAAGCTATTAAATGCGCCCGATCAAACAAATATCCATATCGACATTTACAATCAACACAAAAAAGGACAATGGATAAAATACCCAACCATTAATAACACGCTTAGCACCGACACCATCGATAGTCATATTGTATTCAGGCACATTAGCGCCGGCTACATTTTATGGGGCGATATGGGTATTTACCAACGCAACATTGAAAGTTACAAAAAAACTCCGGTGCTACTAAACAACGAAACCAACAATAATTGTATGCACTGTCATACATTTCACAAAAACGACCCATCGAAAATGTTAATCCATTTGCGAGGCGGCCCAAACGGGACACTATTATATAATGATGGCAAAGTAAGTTTGATTAACACTAAAACCAAATACACCATGGCGGCCGGGGTTTATCCGGCATGGCATCCTAACGGCAATATCATTGCTTTTTCGGTTAACCTTATCAGTCAAAAATTCCACACAGCCGGTTATGAAGACATTACCGTATTCGATCAAGCCTCCGATATTATTACCTACAACATTAAAAATAATGAAATTTCAACTTCGCCCAAAATATCAACCCAAAGCATGGAAAACCTGCCAAACTGGTCACCCGATGGAAAGCATCTTTATTACATCAGTAGTGGGCAATACCAGGCAGGCATCGAAGACACACTGGTAAAATACGATTTACTACGTATTGCATATAACGAAATTGATGGAAGCTGGGGGCAAGTCGACACGATTCTTACTGCCGCCGAAACCGGTAAATCAATTTCTTTTCCCGAAGTATCGCCCAATGGTAAGTACTTATTGTTTTGCATGTCCAACTTTGGATATTTTACCATTCACCGCAAAAGCAGCGACCTTTACCTGATGGATCTCGAAACGATGCAATACCAACCACTAAAAAATGTGAACTCTGAATACACAGAGAGTTTTCACTCGTGGTCGTCAAACAGCAAATGGTTTTTATTTGTAAGCAAACGTATCGATGGACTATATTCGAGGGTTTATTTTTGTCATGTCGATAAAAATGGGATGGTCTCAAATCCAATATTGCTGCCACAAAAACATGCCAACTATTACGAGAACTCTACCATTAACTATAATAGGCCAGTATTTATTAAACGAAAAATTGAAGCACAAAGCTATCAACTATCAAAAAAAGCTTTCGAGAAAGTAATTGAAACCAATTTTGACCCCAGTATTGATATTAATGCGCTATCGGGCGCTACAAGAATAAAGCAACCAACACAATAAAGAATAAACTTGTTTGCTCAATTATATTAGTTCTTTGACATGTTGAAATTTTTGCCTTTTTAATTCTAAAAACTCAGGGTTACACTAAAAGCACTGGGTTGTTACATAAATTTGAAAAATTATTAAGTGTACGATATTTTTTTAACAATTATTAAAACAAACATCCATTTGTAAATAAAGCATTGATTGATTGTTACTTTTACATATCAAAACAATAAAAAACTCAAAGTTTGTTAAAATAAAATTGATAAAATGATATTTTTATTGAAACGAAATTTGGAAATTCAGGTTGAATAAATTACCTTCAACCCCTGATAATATTAAAGAATTGAAATTATCAAACACTTACTATTAATAACTATAATTAATTAAATTATTGACATTATGAAAAAAGTTTACTTATTAATTGCCGCTGCTTTCTTAGTAGTAGGCTTGTTCGCACAATCTGAAAGACAAACACTTGTTATCAAGCAGGGAGTTGACATTAAGATGGATGGCTGGGCCGATGAAGATGTTTGGGAAAAAATTGAAGCAGTTCCTGTTGCAAGACAAGTGAAAGATGACCCAGAAGCTTCTTTAGGAAGTTCATTTTTCAAAATGTTTTACACTGACGAGTTTTTGTATACTCATGTTTACTGCGATGACGATGAGCACCTTCCAGCTTGGAAAGTAGAAGGAGCAGATGAACATTGGATGTATGACAAAACAGAAATCTACTTTGATGTTAACGACGTACTTCAAGACGGAGTAGGTGGACAAGGAGTTAATCCTACCAATGGTCACTACCAGTTTGCAGACCCTTTCGCTGAAGACAACTATGATGTATTGCAAGTATCTGAAGACAACCCAGGTTATGAGTTTATCTATTCACTTGATGGTGAAGCGTTAACCATGGAGTACAGAACTACAATTTCTACATTAAAAAATGAAGACGGTGTTGAAATGACAATCGCTGCCTTGAAAGCTCTTCCCGAAGGAATGGGTTTTGATGTTTGCATCATTGACCGTGACACTGGCGACGATGACCGCAAAAGATTTGTTTGGTCACACGACGGAACAGGTACTTCATCTGAAGCATACAACAGCATGGATGACTGTGGTGTTGTAACATTTAGTGATGACAAATTAGTAGGATTTAACGAATACAAACTTCCTACCTTAAGTGTTTTTCCTAACCCAGTTCAAGATTTCATGACCATTGATGGTAAATTCAACAAAGTTGTTATCTCTAACATCATTGGACAACAAGTTAAAGCTATTGACACCAACTCAAAGAAAATCGACGTTAGCGACCTTTCAAAAGGTTTATATGTTGTAAAAGCTTTCGACAACGGTGTTTACAAAGGAACAGCTAAATTCACTAAAAACTAATTACAGTTTTTACCGAATATAAATTAAAAAGGCAGCCATGGATTAATTTCCATGGCTGCTTTTTTTTATCAATTTTCACATCAAAGGGCATTGCCCTAACTTCAAATAATATTCCCTATCAAAAGGTATGATCAATTCAAATATCTCACCAACGAAGTTTGCTTATTGCAAAAATTAAATGCCTTGTTTATTGGTTGGCCATCCCAAAATAATTGTAGCCGCCGTTAAACCGACCCGATATTAATAGCGGATCAATTTATTACACTTCTCACTATCAATATATTGATTTTATTATCCTACCGTTACGCGGCAGGACAACCATGGCAAGACAGTTCAACAGTTAATTATACCGACTGGCAAAACGAAGTTTTTCACCAAGCTAAAGTCAATAACGTACAAGTTTCGTTCCTCAATGGTACCGAAAAACTGAACAGCGCTATTATTGGTAGTTATTTTAAACAAGAAGGTATTATTAAGGGTTCAGACTATGAGCGTTACACCATGCGTGTTAACACCTCGTCAAAAATAAAACCATGGTTAAATTGGCGAAAACATTGGAATCAGCCATTCAACCCAAAACACCCTACCCGAACAGAACGAATGGAGCTCGGTAGTAATCCAAATGCTGGTTATGGACCCATTGGCTTTTGAAGGCCATCAATTCTACGATATTGTACGTACTGGAAGAGCACAGAAGGTACTTAAAGAAGAAGCAATGAACTTTGCTACCACAAGCAATGTGTTTGTCAATGACGAAGGAAAATCGACAACAACCGAAGTTACTGAACAATTTGGTGACAACTTTGAAATTGGTCGTAATGAGGTTTGGGCAATTCCTCAAAACGAAATTGATAACACCAATGGTGTTATTACTCAAAATCCAGGTTACTAAACCATTATAATCATAAAAAAGAGGGTTGGGCGTTTTGCCTTACCCTTTTTTTTTACCGTAAAAATTTTGAATTGATTGAATCGGGATAACAAATATTGCTTAAAAACAAGCCCTTGGCCATTACCGAAGCGCCAGCAATGCTCCTGTTCTTTTCTTCGATAACTTTTCTAAATCCTTCGATGGTAAGTTTTCCCTTTCCTACTTCGAGCAAGGTGCCAACCACTGCCCTGACCATATTTCGTAAAAAACGGTCGGCCACAATTTTGAATACTAAAACACCTTCGTCGGTGATTGTAAAAAAGGCTTCGCTCACCTTACAATTATTGGTTTTCACATCGGTATGCAGCTTACTGAACGAGGTAAAATCACTGTAATCCATTAAAACATTCGCTGCTTCGTTCATTTTATTAACATCGAGCTGGTGTGGAAAATATGCCGTAAACTCGTGCCTAAACAACTCTTTGCGCCGAGAAATATAATAATGGTAGGTTCGCGACAAAGCACTGAAGCGAGCATGCATTTCCAAATCAACTTCAAACAACTGATCAATTCTGATATCGGGAGCCAAAAAAGCGTTCATTTTAAAACCCAGTTTTTCAGGCTCATCCAATTGTGTTTCCAAATCGAAGTGTGCCACAAAAAAAGAAGCATGAACTCCCGTATCGGTACGCCCTGCTCCTACTACATTCACCGTTTCGCCTGTTAAAACCGTTGCAGCTTTATTCACCTCCTCTTGCACCGTAAGCGCGTTAGGTTGAATTTGCCAACCATGAAAACGGGTTCCACTATATGCCAATTGTATAAAATATCGAAACATGTTTTAGCTGAAAATTGATTTCTTATCAGCAAAGATAAACAAACTGATCAGTTCATCATTTCTATATACGTTTCAAAAGATTGAATAGAAATAACACTTTTTTACATTTCAAGAAAACAAAACATTAACCAACAAATAGCACAAACCATTAAACACTGATTCAATGCACTTTAACGCTTACAAAAGTGGCAAAAATACTTAACATTTTTTAACCCCAAAGCACTTTCATTTTTTACTCTAAACCACTATTTTCGTCATTCGAAATCCAGAGGTGGTGGTGGTTTTACCAATCATTAAAAAAGGATTACCTTCACCGGCTTTACATTATTTATAATTAAGATTAAACGTTTTATATCGAACTATAAAATATTACAATATGACACAAAGTACCGACATCAGAGCATTGAACGAAAAAATTGAAAAAGAGAGTCAATTTGTCGATCTCTTAACCATGGAGATGAACAAGGTAATAGTAGGACAGAAACATTTGATCGAGAGCTTGCTAATTGGGTTATTATCAGATGGGCACGTGCTGCTAGAAGGTGTTCCAGGACTGGCAAAAACCCTGGCCATTAACACCCTGTCGAAAATAGTTAGCGCCAAATTTGCCCGTATCCAATTCACGCCCGACCTGTTACCTGCCGACTTGGTGGGAACCATGATTTACAGTCAAAAAAACGAAGAATTCGTGGTTAAAAAAGGACCAATTTTCACCAATTTCGTGCTGGCCGACGAGATTAACCGTGCCCCAGCAAAAGTGCAATCGGCCTTGCTAGAGGCCATGCAGGAACGCCAAATTACCATTGGCGATCATACCTACAAGCTCGAAGAACCATTTTTGGTAATGGCAACCCAAAACCCTATCGAGCAAGAAGGAACCTATCCACTTCCCGAAGCTCAAGTTGACCGTTTTATGTTGAAAGTGGTAATCAACTATCCCAAAAAAGAAGAAGAAAAAATCATTATCCAACAAAGCTTAATGAAACAATACCCACAAGCCAGTTCGGTATTGACTCCAGAAGATATTATTAGGGCGCGCGATGTGGTAAAAGAAGTTTACATGGACGAAAAAATCCAAAAATACATTATCGATATTGTGTTTGCCACCCGCACCCCAGCCGATTACGGATTGGATAAATTTACCGATATGATCAGCTTTGGCGCTTCGCCCCGAGCAAGTATCAGCCTGGCCCAAGCATCAAAAGCTTACGCTTTTATTAAGCGCCGTGGATATGTAATTCCTGAAGATGTAAGGGCTGTTTGTCACGACGTATTGAGGCACCGTATAGGATTAAGCTACGAAGCCGAAGCCAACAACCTGACAACCGAAGAAATTATCAGCGAAATATTGAATATTGTTGAAGTGCCATAAAAAAAAAGACTAAAGACGAAAGGTCTAAGACTAAAGATTTAAGACTATAGATTTAAGATAAAAGACATAAGATAAAAGACTAAAGACTAAAGATTTAAGATAAAAGACATAAAACAAAACAAAAGACATAAGATAAAAGACAAAGAACAAAATTCAATAAATAAAGAACAGAATTTAGTGATATGAATAATTTGGAAAATAGGTGCTTGGATTTTGCAATTAACGTGAGACAAATGTTGAAGCAAATTTTAAAAACCATTTCAAATAATGAGGCATCAGAACTAAACAAAATTCTGTCATCAATTATCTTAAAACTTGAAAACAAAATGTAAAACCTTAAATAATCTGTACTCTAAGCCCTAACTTTTCTTTTACTT
>DATERL010000045.1:0-4729 GCA_035271585.1 Prolixibacteraceae bacterium | reverse complement strand
TTACTAAATAATTTAAGGTAGAAATTTTCATCATAGGCATTATTCGTTATTAATTCATAAAAACATAACGTAACCGGGATAAAAATAGTATCCTTATTTTTTATATTTTTTACATTTTAGTCAAAACCAAACCTTTAGCTTCGATTATTTTCCTCAAATTAATTAAAGCATAACGCATACGCCCCAAGGCGGTATTTATGCTCACATCGGTTTGGTCGGCAATTTCTTTAAAGCTCAAACCCATATAATGCCTTAGCATCACCACTTGTTTTTGGTCGTCGGGCAGCTCTTCAATCAAATCGCGTACTTCGCTCAATATTTGTTCGTTGATAAGCAAATCTTCGATGTTTTCGTCGGAGAATTTGCTAGAATTGAATAAATCAATTTCAGAACCATCGTTCGAATAGGTGTTCATGCTTTTTTCTTTCCTATAGTGGTCAATTACTAGATTATGAGCAATGCGCATAACCCACGAAACAAATTTGCCACTGTCGGTGTAACGGCCTAAATTTAACGAACGTATTACTTTGATAAATGTATCCTGAAAGATATCCTCGGCCAAATGATGATTTTTAACCGTAATTAAGATATACGTGAATACTTTGTCTTTGTATCGATTAATGAGAATTTCAATTGATGGGAAGTCACCATTTATATACGATTGAACCAACTCATTATCGCTCAGTTTATTTCTGTCGATCATTACCTTCTATTTAGAAATTAATTAAGGTAAAGTTGCTTCTATAAAGTATCTCCTATCGTTAAAAATGGTGGAACAAAATGTTAACTTTGCCCCAAAAGTAAATAATTTTTACAAACACACAAACATTTTACTGTTAAATGTCATTGAACACTGAATTCTTAGAGAGAATACATATAAAAGGCGCCCGCCTTCATAATTTAAAAAACGTTGAATTGGTTATACCACGAAACAAGTTAGTGGTAATAACCGGTGTTTCAGGCTCTGGTAAATCGACCCTGGCTTTCGATACGCTTTATGCCGAGGGACAACGGCGTTATGTTGAGAGCCTTTCGTCGTACGCGCGCCAATTTTTGGGAAGGATTAACAAGCCCGAGGTCGATTTTATTAAAGGTATTCCACCGGCCATTGCCATTGAGCAAAAGGTGAACACCCGCAACCCGCGTTCAACGGTAGGCACTTCGACCGAGATATACGATTACCTGAAGTTGCTTTTTGCCCGGGTGGGGAAAACCATATCGCCCATATCGGGGCGCGAAATCACAAAACACGATGTTTCGAACGTTGTCGATTTTATTTTATCGCATGCTTTAGGAACCAGGGCATTGATTCTCACGCCAATTCAAATACATCGTGATCGAAAAATCGAAGAAGAAATAGGGCTACTTCTTCAACAAGGCTTTACCCGGCTTGAATTAAATAACGAAGTACTTCGAATTGACGCAGCAGACACGCTGAAAAAAATTCATAAAAAAGAAAAAGCCTTAAATGTCGTTATCGACAGAATTGAAGTCAATAACGAAGATGATACAACCAGCCGAATTGCCGACTCGATACAAACTGCTTTTAACGAAGGACAAAGCACCTGTGTAGTAAAGCTATTTGTAGGCGAGCAAGTAGTTACCGAAACCTTTTCGAACCGTTTTGAACTCGACGGGATGGTATTTGAAGAGCCGACTCCCGATATGTTCAGTTTCAACAACCCCATTGGTGCGTGCCCACGCTGCGAAGGTTACGGAAAAGTAATTGGCGTTGACCCCGATTTGGTAATTCCCAACAAAACACTTTCGGTTTACGACGAAGCCATCGTTTGTTGGAAAGGTGAAAAAATGTCGGAATGGAAAAACAAGTTTATCGATCAAGCTCATCTTTTCGATTTCCCAATACACCGACCTTATTACGAATTAAGCGACCAGCAAAAGGAACTGCTTTGGATTGGCAATGAACACTTTAGCGGTATTGACCGATTTTTCGAAATGCTGGAAGAAAACAGCTATAAAATTCAATTTCGCGTAATGCTGGCTCGTTATCGTGGAAAAACCACTTGCCCCGATTGTAAAGGTTCACGTTTAAAAAAGGAAGCCGCTTATGTAAAAATCGATGGACACTCGCTTCAAGAATTAGTATTACTACCCGTTTCAAAACTCAGCGTGCTTTTTTCGGAGCTACAACTCGACGAACAAGATCAAAAAATTGCTAAGCGCTTGTTAAAAGAAATCACAGTTCGACTTGAATTTTTGTGCGATGTTGGACTGGGCTACCTTACCCTTAACCGTTTGTCGAACACACTTTCGGGCGGCGAGTCGCAACGCATTAACTTGGCTACATCGTTGGGAAGCGGCCTGGTTGGATCGCTTTATATTTTGGACGAACCCAGCATTGGTCTCCACTCGCGCGATACCCAACGACTAATTAAAGTACTGTTTAAATTGCGCGACATGGGCAACACCGTAGTGGTAGTTGAACACGATGAAGAAATAATGCGAGCCGCCGACCTGTTAATTGATATAGGCCCAGGCGCAGGTATTCATGGCGGAAACATTGTTTTTACCGGCGACCAAAAAGCGCTTGAAAAAGATACAAAAAGCCTTACTGCTGATTATTTAAGCGGACGCGAAAAAATTGAACTTCCAAAACAGCGTCGCAAATGGAACAATTTCATCCAACTAACCGGTGCCCGCGAGAATAACCTCAAAAGCATTGATGTAAAATTCCCACTCAACGTAATGACCGTAGTTACCGGAGTGAGCGGTTCGGGAAAATCGTCGTTGGTAAAACAGGTACTCTACCCAGTATTGGCCAAACGTTTTGGAGCTTATGGTGAACAAACTGGGCAACATGATAAAATTAACGGCGATGTTCACCTGATTGAAGGCATCGAATTTGTTGATCAAAACCCCATTGGCAAGTCGTCGCGATCGAACCCAGTTACTTACCTTAAAGCCTTTGACGAAATACGAGTGCTTTTTGCCCAACAAAAAATGGCCAAACAGATGGGCATTAAACCATCGCACTTTTCATTTAACGTTGATGGCGGACGCTGCGACGAGTGCCAAGGCGAAGGCCAAATAAAAGTTGAGATGCAGTTTATGGCCGATATTTACCTCACTTGTGAAAGCTGTGGTGGCAAAAGGTTTAAAGACGATATACTTGAGATAAAATACAAGGAAAAAAACATTCACGATGTACTTGAAATGACCATCAACCAGGCCATTGAATTTTTTGGTGCCGACACAAGCAGTACCGAAAAGAAAATTGTTAAACGACTGAAACCTTTACAAGACGTGGGGCTGGGATATGTCCACCTAGGACAATCGTCGAGCACTTTGTCGGGAGGTGAAAGCCAACGGGTGAAACTGGCTTCGTTTTTAGTGAAAGAAAACGCCGAACCCACTTTATTTATTTTTGACGAGCCAACTACCGGGCTGCATTTCCACGACATTAAGACCCTATTAAAATCGTTTAACGCGCTCATTGAAAGAGGACATACCATATTAATTGTGGAGCATAATATGGAGGTAATCAAATCGGCCGACTGGATAATTGATCTAGGACCCGAGGGAGGCGAGACAGGCGGATACATTGTAACAACAGGCACGCCCGAGCAAGTTGCAGCGTGTAATGAATCGTACACGGGGAGGTTTTTAAAGGAGAAGGTGAAATGAAAATTATTTATTGCATACGTCTAATACTTGAAAAAATAAGAAGGTGTGGGGCGAGAAAATTCTCCAAACCACACCTTTTGATACAAGGTTCAATGTCGTTCAGCAATGCTTTTTTTTTAATTGTAATTCAGTAAATAAAGCCTTCTGAGGTTTTATTTAATTTCTCCACAACTGGTCGCAATCATAACATTCAAATATTCCAAGGAACAGCAAATAGCACAACAATCCTTATACTTACATTAAGCAAGAACGCAACAGGCACACAAAGACATTAATGCAAGCGCACTAGCACTCCATCTATTGGCAAACTTTTCATTATTGGTCCAGCTGGGCATTTAATTGCAGGTATCTTTCTATAGCAACTTTTAGTTTTATACTTGGGTTGGCCCTATATGCCCTCAAACAACAAATTACATACCGCAAAATACATTTTAATTAAGCCAACTTCACACTAAAAAATCAATAAAACCGCTACTCACAGCTACTTCGACAAACAAGACACATAATAAAAAAATTACTCAATTTTAGAAATTGAATATCTAAAATTGAATATATAGCGACTTTATTTTAACTTATTTTAACAACGAAAGAATTAGACGAATAGACCGGAAATATTGGCTGTCCAATAAAAATGTTTAACTGAACAGTCATTGATTTAATAAAATCCAAATTAGCTACTCTTAAGTTATACAACACAAAAAAGATTAGCCATAAGAAAAAGTATAATTTTTTACGAACAGCCAATGATTTAAAAAAGTGTTTATGCGTATGTTAAAGGCGGAAAACTACAAACAATCTATTTAACCGAATAACAATGATTTTAAAAAGTTATATAAACTCTTAGTATTTTTTAAACATAACCTATATAATCTATGAACAAACTAATTTTATCAATGAAATTGATGACGGTTTTCGTCATAGCATTATTTATGCTAACATTCATTGGTTGTACACCAGAAGAAAGTGAATGGCCACAAGGAAAAGAAATATTTGAAAAACCACCATGGTTGGGAGGAACAAATATTGAAACTTTAGAAAAGGATTCTCTTAATCGTTATTCTATTTTCTTAGAATTAATGGAAAA
>DATERL010000044.1:0-2995 GCA_035271585.1 Prolixibacteraceae bacterium | reverse complement strand
CATAAGCTTTGCGCCACGTCCCGCTGCATAACGAGTGCGGGGCCGGCTTGCTTTAACCGATTTTAATATAACCTTGGCTACATGTTCGGGGATTGAAGCCAGTCGGTGCGAATAAAACAGTTTGAAATTTTTCGCCATACCGCTTGCAATTCTATGGTAAGGGCCGTTCTTCGAGCTTTTCGAAAGGTTATCGAGCGCAATCGAATCCCATTCGGTACGGATAGGGCCGGGTTCAATAATTACCACATCGATTCCAAATTCTTTTACTTCTATGCGCAAACTATCACTTAGCCCTTCGAGTGCAAATTTGGTGGCATGATACCATCCGGCCAATGGTTGATAAATTTTGGCGCCTACCGACGAAATGTTAATGATGCGACCGCGTTGTTTTTCCCTCATATAGGGTAAAATTTGTTGAGTGAGTTGGGCCATACCAAACACGTTCACCTCAAATTGTCGGCGGGCTTCGTCAATCGGTACTTCCTCAACTGAGCCCAATGAGCCATAGCCGGCATTGTTGATCAACACATCAATACCTCCCGATTTGCTTATGATTTTGGAAACACACTCGTTTATTTGTTGTATGTTGGTGATGTCCATTCCAATAATGGTGGCGCCAAGTTTTTCGAGTTCTTTCATGTGGTCGACCCGACGTGCTGCCGCGTAAACTTGATATCCGTTTTTTAGGAGCAAGCGTGCAGTTGCTTCACCAATACCCGACGATGCGCCGGTGATTAATACTGTGGTAAAAGGCTTCTTATTTTTTGTCATAAAAAAGTGCTGTAAATTCGTTTTCAATCGTCTCGTTTTCAATTTTATTCCATATTATTCCGCCATTGCGTTCAAACGCTAACATTTGATACGCTTTCTCAATCATTTCATCAATGCCTCCGGTATAGCGGTAAAAGAGGTAAACAAATTTTTGGTAGTCGATGTTCGCTTGCTTAGCTAAATCAAATTTTTCGTCGCAGGCATTTTGCATTGCCCTGAACTGCTCAAATGAAATTTTTGGTGTTGACACCGATCCCAGCGCTTTACTAACATTAATCTTAAGCCGGGTTTTCTTTTGAATGAACCTTTTATTTGCGTTCAATCCCCACTTTAATCTCGATAAATCAACATCCTGAATTACTTCGTTGAATTCTAAAAGTGAGCCAATCGATTGTTGTTGAATATTCTTTAACTGGTCTGTATCGTCTGGGGTTAATTGATAGCCGAAGCTGGTAAACATGAGCTCGATATCTGAATAAAAGGAAGAAAAATCGTGCAATACTGATTTTGAATAAATATGAACAAGTGTATCGTTCAAAAAGGGTTGAACGGTGATATTAAAATTTTCGCGTTCCATCCGAATGCAATTCCGAAAAGGCCATTTATAATCTTTTAAAACCATAGTTTGCGCATTGTTTTCATAAGGAATACTTTTTACAAGCGACGGGGTGTTTTTAATCGCTGGGGTGTGTAAAATGCTTGCTCCTAGTTTTTTGCACATTTTGAGTAAGTCAATAATGGCACGCCGGCGATCGAATTGGTACTCGAAAGTTAGAATTCCTTTTGGTAGTAATTGAGCAATGGTTTTATACTCCTTCGTTTTCGAAGTCATAATTGGCAAAGTAGCACTTTCGCTGTCGCGCCCCAATAGTTTATCAAAAGTGTTGTTGAATTTCTTGTTGATGGGGTTTGAAGAATAAAACGTGAGTACCCTTTGGGGTTTTATTAAGTTGGGAAATAGCGCTGAATATTTTAACAGGGTTTTGTATTGAGCCAATGCTTTAATACTATTTTTTATTGTGCCCGGATAAAAAAAGGTTAATTCGGGATGATATTCAGCCTTAGGTAATTGGGGCAAATAAATGGTCACTTGCTTGCCGCTTTTAAGTGCTGCCAAAGCATATAAACCGGTATTTAGGTTTATGCCATCGAAAATAAGTTGATTCGATGACCTATTAATATGTTTCGATTGCTTAGCGAGCATAAAAGGCAAATAAAGACTATTGCATGGTGAAAACCAAACATTTTAGTTGAAGTAAAAGATTTTACCTAACAAAGGGAAAAGGAGATAAAAAGCCGTTTTTATTAATGTTTTAATACAAACGTTGTGGTTCCTACATTAAAACCATCGGCAAATACATCGATAGTATAGCTGCCGGGCAGTAAGGGGTCTTTACCGGTGTTGTCCCAATAAATATTGATGGGCAATTCCATACCCTCGTAGTTTACCTCCCGCATGGCTGTGTAAGGGATTTGTAAATCTTCGAACCTGAATACTTCGTTGGGCGAATTAATCAGTAAAAGCTGGTCGGGACGCATAATTCGCACGTAAATATTTTTTGAACCTCTTGGGGCCGTAAGGTTTTTGCTCAGTGTAAAACTAATCATCAGTTTCTGGGTGCGTGCTACCTTCGTGGTTTCGCGGTCGCGCGGGGTAAGTCCGGTGCCGGTCAGGCTGAGCGCTTCTAATATTTGGGCTTTTTGCACTGTTTTTTCAAGTTGTTCTTTTTCTTTTTCGAGTTTTTCGCTGCGTGTACGTTGCTCCGAGTACATTTGTTTTACCTCTTGGTTTTCGGCAAATAGTAGTTTATTGCGCTCGTTAAGCGAGTCGATCTGGTTATACAAATCCTTCATAATTCCGCGTAGGGTGCCTACTTGGTTTTTATAATTAGAAATCTCTTGATAACTCGCCTTTTTAACTTGTTCAACTTCAGCTAAAAGGTTTTTAATTTGATTTTGGGTAACCAAAAGTGTGGTGTTTAGTTCATCGTTGTCGGTTTTTAACGAATCGTAATTAACAACCATCTGTACAAGTTCAAGGTGAATTGAATCTTTTTCGTTGTTCAATTCTTTGATCATGGTGTTGTGATCGCGGCGTTGCAGTATGAACAACACAATAAAAGCAATTAAAACAACCGAAAGGATTATTACCAGTATATTTTTAATATCGATGGTCTTTTTGGCTTTTTGATTTATTTCGTCAGTCATTGTATTTTTATTTTAT